>JALZWC010000001.1 GCA_023300255.1 Saprospiraceae bacterium
TTCTTAGAGGATGAGCTTGCAGAGCAAGTGAACCGCAAAGCGGACGGGCTTGCTGGGCAGGTTAAAATGGCTAATTTATTCTTACTCTTTGCCTTAGTTGGTCCTATTTATTTGCAGAATTTTAGGATATGACCAACTACTTATTAACAATAGTCCACAAAAGTACTATAGGTAAGCGTAAAAAGCAATGAAGAATTTGAGCGTTAATAGCTCCTGTCTATTGAAATTTCTATAAACCAGTTAGTTTAAGCTTAACGCGTAATATTTTTTTGACATCCTTAATATTTACAAGGAAGGGGTCATATTCTTCATGATTGTCAGATATAAGCTGCAGATGGGTCCATTGTCCATAATCATTAGCTTTATGCTGAACTCTCTTAACCCAGACAGACTGCTCTGTAACAATGGCATAGATTTCATTCTCTTTCAGCTCTTTTAAATTTTCCAAGAGACTACAAATGACCATATCTCCAGGTTTAATAGTCGGATACATACTATTTCCGTTGATATTAAAAGCCACCAATGTACCTGTGATACCGGGTATACGGAAACGTTCTTTTTTTTCAACAACATTTAAACTAACTGTGTTACCTGAAAAAGCCGCAATGCTAGTCAATAAAATGTTTGGAGCGATACTTATTGCCATACGATACTGGATTTAAATAAGAGAGTAGTAATTCCTGCTCCCTAGAACAAGTTTCTTTGACAAATTCAATGAGTATAACTAAGAAACATAGAGACCTTGAGTTACAGCGACTCTAGCTACTCAAATCAGTTGATTTTGTCTGAGAAGTAATAAAAATTGAAAGTGGAGATTATAGCAGTTTGTATCTGGTTGGTTCTGAGATAAACTTGAACATATAAAGCATCAGCTAATAAAACGACAATTATCTATCCTAAGTAATAGTGTAAAAATAAAGATGTTTTGCTCGCTTAAATCAGCGAGCAAAACAATCAATAAAGCAGTATATTTTTAGGATCAGGAAAAAGACCCAAATATTTGTTTTTTATAAATCACTTACTCTACGAATAACTTTATACAATCGAGTATAAGAATTGACCTCTTCTTCAAATGGGTCGTGCTCTAAGTAATTGGCAGAAATTAATTTTAATCGCTCTACTCTCTCTCTAGCGTCTAGTACTAATTGTACATACTTTACCCATAGCGTGCCATTTGTTTTGATGGCATAAATTTCATTCTCTTTTACATCTTTTAAACTAGATACTTCTCTACAGATAACAATATCGCCATTCATAATAACAGGTTCCATACTATTACCATCAATTGGAAATGCTACTAAACCTCCTCCTGCAACCCCAGGGATCGCAAAGTATTGTTTATCTTCTTTTGCAAATCCTCCTGCCTCTACTGCGGAACCAGCAAATGCTCTTGTCGTTGTAAACAAGATATTTCCTTGAGAAGCATTTTCATCTACAACAGCATTTCCTTGAGGTAAATCAAAACCAAATGGTGTACCTATTCCTTCCAGTAAATAGCTTTCATTTACACTATATACTTTACAAACCATTTTTGCATGGCGATAATCTACTACCCGCTTATCCTCTTTATTCAAAAAGGCACGTACAATGTGACCATAAGCTCTGTTTCCTAATATCTTATCAGCAAAGTCTCCCATGCCTTTTCCATTTCTATCATTTAAAACGATATCCCCTCTTTCTTCTAGTAAACTAAATACATGAATAAAACGGTTATTCAACTGAATTCTGTCGTCTCTGATCATTTCAATTTGTTTTTATTTTAGTGCGAGAGAATAACTAAGTTTTGTTTTTGAGTATCCAAATATATTAATTCCGAATAGCTTTTAAAACAAAAAAATACAATTTGATCGCAATATAAAACAAATTATTTTACTAAACAATTATTTTTATTTTTATTTATTAAACATAAAAAATTTCATGTTTTTGTTTTTTTCTTAAATGGATATGATTTTATTAAAAAATAGCGTAGCCAACCTTTCCTTATCAAATAATAATTAATTGGCAATAAAAAAAGCCCTCTATGCACAATGGCATAGAGGGCTTTTTTTTTAGATTATTAGAAGCAAAACTAATCAGATCCTAAGCTCATAAGCGTACTTACGATATATAATATCTCTGTGTACAACCAAATAAGTGTAAACAGTAAGCCCATAGAAATATACCATTCCATATAGTTTGGTGCACCTGATTTCGCGCCTCTATCAAAATTATCAAAATCAACTAATAATTTTAATGATGCAACTAATGCAATTGCGCAACTAATACCTACACCCATCATACTTTGGTCATGCAAAAATGGCATATCAAAGCCAAACATACTCATACCAAAAGAAACTAGATATAAAATCATGATGCCTCCCATCAGTGTCATAATGACACTTCTGAACTTATCAGTAACAGTTATCAATCCAGATTTGTATAAAAACAACATCGCAAAGAAGATAGACATCGTAATGGTTACTGCTTGAAAGATAACCCCATCAAATCTAGCTCCATATATTGCAGTAATTGTTCCTATTGCGAATCCGTATACCAAAGCAAATAATGGCGCCCACATAGCAGACTTTTCAGGACTTCTAGAAGCAAGAAAACTAATAGCCATTCCTCCAAAAATACCGCCATACATAAATATTTGGTTAGGCATCGTAAAACCAACGGCTCCTGTGATTAACATTAATCCAAATAGGATTAATGACTTATTTACTCCTCCAGAAACAGTCATTGAACCTTCTCCTGCTCTTGTGATAGGAGAACCCCCAGTAACTACTTTCTCTTTTATCATTGGGTTATTAGATTTCATCAATCTATTAAAATTCATATTCAATTATTTTTAGCGTTAAATATCTATTTATTTTGACTTTAAGGAGCCAATGTCGTCACTCTATTTAATAAAGTTAAGACTTTTTTCAAAAGTTATATCAATAATTATATTTTTCTTAACAATCCTTGCAAAGTAACGACGGAATAATAAATATATTCTTGGTTGCTATGGTAAGCTACCCGTCTAACAT
>JALZWC010000002.1 GCA_023300255.1 Saprospiraceae bacterium
AAAAAGAACCGTAGCCCAGCTATGCTTAGTTTTTCAGAACTCCTTAGAGTAAAAAATGACTAGCTTAAAACGACCAATTTATTCTCACTTTTTGCCTAAAATTATCGAGTTGGAACATAGCAATTTGAAAATAGATGCTTACTTTACATTTTGGATAAGTTATTAAATACCAAAATCTATGAGAAACAAGCTACTATTATTACAACTCCTATTGCTATTGACTGCTTGCAATACAGGCCCTTCTATAAAAGAGGCGACATCAATTATTGATACCTTGAAGAAAGAGGTGGCCCCAGATAAACGAGTAGCCAATTTCGATATCCAAGTTGAAAAGAAAAGTAATAAAATAAAACTAATAGGTACGACTAATCTGCCAAAAGCTAAAGAAGAACTTTTTTCTCGTTTAGCGGTAGCGGGTTTCGAAACGATAGATGCTATTAAAAATTTTCCTACGGAAATAGTAGGCGCTAAGAAGTATGGCGTAGTCAATGTGTCGGTCTGCAATATTCGTTCAAAGAAGGGACACTCCCAAGAACTCACCACCCAAGCCTTATTAGGTACTCCTATCCTGATTTTAGATAAAATAGATAATTGGTTTAAAATTCAAACACCTGATGGTTATATTGCATGGCTAGATGAAGGCGGTTTTGAATGGATGGAAGAAGAGGGATATAAAGATTGGATTGGTGCCTCCAAAGTAATGTACTTGAATGATTTTGGCTTTTCTTATGCGCAACCAAATAGCAAGAGTAATCGAGTGTCTGATTTGACAAATGGTAATTTATTAAAATCCATCGGTTCTGAAAAAGGATTTATTAAAGTCCAATATCCAGACCAGCGGATCGCTTATATTCGGGAAAAAGAAGTGATTAATTATGATACTTGGCTAGCCACTAGATCTCCTAATGCAGAGAACATTATAGCAACTGCAAAGTCTTTCTTAGGCCGCCCTTATGTATGGGGCGGGACTTCTGGGAAAGGGGTTGATTGTAGTGGATTCACTAAAATGGTTTTTTATCTAAATGGGGTGCAGATAGCTAGAGATGCGTCGCAGCAAGTACATGCTGGTGTAGAAATTACCGCAGATAATAAGCTAAGTAATTTAAAAGCTGGAGATTTGTTATTCTTTGGTCGAGCAGCCACTCCTGAAAAGAAAGAGCGAATATCTCATGTAGGTATCTACTTAGGTAATGGAGAATTTATTCATTCATCTGGGGATGCTGGTGTGAAAATAGAAAGCTTGTACAGTGATGCACCTAACTATGCAGAACACCGTCGAAAATCCTTTATTCGAGCTAAAAGAATGTTGATTTCTTTAGGCCGAAACGGGGTAGATTTGTTGCAGGATTTGCCAACTTATAACGCTACGTTATTATAAGTGTTTTTTTTATAAACTACAGATAGTACTGTATTTATTCCTCCTTTCTATAAAACGTCCTTTTTTTACCCTACTTTGTTGGTGTATAACAAATTATTGTCTAAACCTTATTAGGCTACAATTTGTTATAATACATAAAATGGCACAGTAAACTTAGCCAAATATAACAATTACTAAAAATCTAAAATAACAATATGAATCAAAGTAAATTAATGACTTACGCCATATTTGGCTTTTTTCTACTAATGGTCTTAATGACCTTTGCGAATAGTACTTTTTTTACCATTAATCCAGGAGAAAGAGCGGTATTATTCGAGCGCTTTGGAAATGGCTTAATAAAAGATAAAATTTACACGCCAGGTTTTCATGTAGTGGCACCTTGGAACGAAATGTATGTATATCAAGTACGGGAGCAAACATTAGAGGAAGAAATGGAGGTGTTATCTAGAAATGGATTGGATTTAAAAGTAGATGTTACGATTCGTTTGAATCCAAAATATGATAAAATAGGAGAACTTCACGAACGATTTGGCCGAGACTATATGGTGACTTTAGTACGGGGAGAAACTCGATCTGCAGTAAGAGATGTGATTGGTCAATTTGAGCCAGAGGAACTTTATTCTTCTAAGCGAGATGAAGTACAGAACTTAATCCAAGAAAAGTTATTCGAAAGTTTGGATAGAAACTACATTGAATTGAAAGCTACGCTGATCCGTGATATTGAATTACCTGAAAAAGTAAAGAATGCCATTGAGGTAAAAATTGAAGCGGAACAGAAGGCCCTTAAATATAAATATATTATCCAGCAAGAGGAGCAAGAGGCACAAAGAAAAGTAATTGAAGCTAGAGCGAAAGCAGAAGCGAATGCAATTATTAGTAAGAGTTTGACAGAGAATATCTTGAAGGATAAAGGGATTGATGCGACGCTGGAATTGGCGAATTCTCAAAATACTAAGGTGATTATTGTGGGAAGTGGAGAGAGTGGTGGATTGCCTATGATTTTGGGTGGCGGGAATTAGGTTTGAGTAAATCAGAAATCATACTTCTTACATCAGAAATCATAAATCTGTCCTATGCATTACTAGGTGGATTTATGATTTATGATGTATGATTTAAAATTTATGATTTTTGGCGCTCAAGAATCATAAATTGTATTTAACCACATAGATACATAGAGCACATAGCATAGAAGTCTATGTGTCCTATGTACCTATGTGGTTAAATACAATTCTAGTTTGTTAATCTATTTTTGTTATTTAGCCAGTTTTTTCCGTTCTTTTCGGAAAGATTTAATATGCTTAATTATATCAGATACACTATCATAAATGCCTAGATCCAAATGATTTAAGTCTCCTCGCAATTTTAATAACTCCAATAAGGGATAAAGAGGTCGATTGTAAGACCAATAGAGTTTATCTAGAAAAACCATAGGACTAGCAAACTCATAAGATTCATAATGATTTTGGGCAAGATCTTGAAAAACCTCTTGCATCGTTCCTGCGCTCCCAGGTGCATAAACAACCCCTCCTTTAGCAATCGCCAAAAGCCCTTCTTCTCTAACACTATTAGCGAAGTATTTAGCGATATGTGAGGCAAATGGGGCGGGAGGTTCGTGCCCATACAACCAAGTAGGTATACCTACACTCTCATATTTGCTAGTCGGATGTTTTTGTAAAACCTCAAATGCTGTCTTTAACCAATTTTTATCATTATAGAGTGGGGCAGCAGAAAGATGCTTAATAGCTGCCTTCATCGTTTTCATTTTCTTACCTGCAAACCATGCGCCTACGTGTGTCGCTTCCATCGCACCTGGACCACCACCTGAAACTAATAAGAATCCTTTTTCTGTGAGTTTTTTTGCAATACTTGCTACCTTATAATAGGTCTTATCAGCTCTTGACAAACCATGTCCGCCCATAATAGCAATGATCTGTGTATCCTCATACTTGCTTATATAATCATATAAAGCATCTGATATGGAATGGTCATGAAGCCGTCTAGCCAAAGTCTCTTTAATGTCATGAGCCTCTTTTCCTGTAGTTATATAATGATCGTATACGATTTTATCTAAAGTCTTATTATAACTTTTTGGTCGTTCTGGATCGAATCCATTGTACAAGGTCTCCTTTGTATAGAGCTTACTAGGGTAAGCATGGTAGGGTAAATCTAAGGTCGGGAAGACATAATTTTCTTTATAGATGTAATCTATTAAAACTTCTGGAATAACACATCCTAAAAATAAACAGCTAGAAATTTCTTTTTTAAGAAGGGTAGGAGTCACTGCTGTTAGGTCCAACGATTGAAAAGCTAAACTAGTCAACGTTTTTTTTTCTAAATGTGCATTTAATTCTTCTAGCGTTTCAATTTCAATCATATTGAATGTATTTTTAATATATAAATAAATTGTTTAGCATCGGCTAAAGCCAATGTCATTTTTGAACCTGTCTGAACTGGAGTTGCTAGGCAAGTGCAGAGACGCAGCGTTTTGGATTTTTTCTGCGAAAAATATTTGCATCTCTTTTCAAAACAATTTCTGCCCTATTTACGCAGGATATTACTGATTAGCAACTAAACGAATAAGTAATACTTATTACTTCACTAAAACTCTAATTTGTTAATTTAATTTTGTTGTCGCTTAAGGCAAAAAATGAGAATAAATTGGTCGTTTTAAGCTAGTCATTTTTTACTCTAAGATGAAGGAGTGTAA
>JALZWC010000003.1 GCA_023300255.1 Saprospiraceae bacterium
TTACTCGTCCAAACAAGATGGATTTCCGAAATCAAATGATAATCCTTATTTTAGCGCAAAACAGTACGGAAGTGGATTATGAATGGCAAAACAACTTCTATAGACTTGTTACCCTTTAAGAAATGCTTCTATGAAACTTGGATTTTTTCGATGGTTTTTCTTAAAAAATTAGTGCATAACACAGCTACGGACTCATTTTTTAAGAAGAAATAGCGGAAAAAGACATTTTCAGAGGAATATTTATTAAAGGGTAACAAGTGTTATATACAACTACGATAAATGAACACGCTAACTATAAGAAATATACTAAAAACTACTTACCCTTTTTTAGAAATCAAGGATATAGACCTTTTACTTAGAATTGGACAATATCAAGTACTAAAAAACAAAGTCCCCATCATTCAAGTAGGAACTACTGCCAAGAAATCTTTTTTTATACTATCGGGGATGATACGGGGGTATTATATTAATCAAAAAGGAGAGGAAAAAAATGTTTTTTTACGACCCGAGCATACCATTTCAGGCGCACCTGATACTTTATTTACTGATACAAAAACTAAATATACTTTTGAATCTATTCTAGAAAGTCACTTGCTAGTTTTCGATCATCCTACCTTCCGAGATACTAGTGAGCAGTATCCTAATCTCAATAAAATGTATATTGCCGCACTACAAGAAACGATACAAACCTTAATTTTTAGAGTGGAATCACTGATCGACAAGTTACCAGAGGAACGGTATGAAGAGTTATTACAACGAAGCCCTCAGTTTTTCCAAACCGCTTTTAACAAACACATTGCTAATTATTTGGGGGTCACGCCTAATTCTTTTTCTAGAATTTTAAAACGCAAAAAGGAAGGGTAATCTGGCCTAAAGCGTAGCTTAGGAATGATGCCTATTCTCTTATTTTGAATAACTACTGCTATATTTTACCCTCCTAATATAAACACAACGAATACTTAACTTATGTATATATTATTTTGATAATGATTATCTATATTTGTTTTAATAACTCATTACCTTAAAAATGTTAAAACAATAAATATGGATAACGCATTATTTGGAATAGAGAATTTAGACGTATACATTGTCTTAGGTATTCTGATCCTTTTTGGTTTAATCGAAGTTGCCGCAGGCTATCTAAGTAGAACTAATCGATCAAGTAATGATTGGATACAAGAAGTCGGAGGTTTTTTTGGCTTATCGGTAGTAATCAAGCCACTCATTGTATTTTGTGCCTACCTCTTTGGTTCTTATTTTTTTAGTTCTTCCCAATTTGCTTTAAGCCATTGGAGTTTATTTTTAGCCCTACCCTTTTATTTACTAATAGACGATGTGATGCAATATTGGTATCATCGGTCTGCCCATGAATATGAGTTCTTATGGAAATTACACCGCCCCCACCACCAAGCAGAAGAAATGGGCTTTTTTATATCTTATAGAAATGCCGCACTATATTATATAATCATGCCTAATATTTGGTGGGTTGCCATCTGCACTTTCCTAGGCTTAGCGAAAGCAGTTGCCCTTGGTTTGATTTTAAAACAAGCCGTAATTATAGGTTCTCATAGTACGATCCACTGGGATGAGCCATTATATAAGTGGAAAATTTTCAACCCAATTATCAGTGTTATTGAACGCATTTTTATTACGCCTGCTTTCCACCATGCGCATCATGGTAAATCTATGATTGATGGAATCAGTGACCCTAATGGAAACTATGGAAATATGTTTTCTATCTGGGATCAAGTATTTGGAACCGCAAAATTCACAAGAACGTTTCCTGTAGAATTAGGATTGGAAAATGATCCGAAAGAACATTGGACCGCTTCTTACTTGTATCCAGTTATTACTGCAGACAACCCTAATAGTGAGTTGCATAGAGGCTTTAAAAAAGAAAGCACTAAAACAAAAGAACCGATATTCATAGAATTAGAAAAAGGAAAAAATTACTTATATTGCCAATGTGGGAAAAGTAAAAATCCACCTTTTTGTGATAGTTCACATCATGGCTCTAAATTTAAACCCTTGTTATTTGAAGCTAAACGAACGGGTACCGCTAAAATATGCAATTGTAAAATAACTAAAACTGGTCCTTTTTGTGATAACTCGCATTTGGACTTATAATAGACTCGTTCTGCATTGGCTGTCGCCAATTAAAGGACACGATATATTTTTTTACTACATAGGTGCATAGGTCACATAGAGATTAACACCTATGTGACCTATGTACCTATGTGGTAAAAAATCACCTCTAGTATGTTATTTATTTCATCACTACTTAATTAAAAAAAAATGGCTATTCCGAATCCTCCTGGTATTGAAAAATTAGTAAGCTACCCTAAATTTGATAGCGTTGAAGCAAATAGACATTATCTAAAAAAAATGTTAGCAGGAGCTTATAGAATATTTGGAAAATTTGGTTTCTCAGAAGGTGTTGCAGGACATATTACCTGTAGAGATCCAGAATATCCACATTGCTTTTGGGTAAATCCATTTGGGGTTTCCTTTAAGCAAATAAAGATGTCTGATTTAATATTAGTGAATGAAGAAGGAGAGATCGTGGCTGGGAAGCATACGAATCTAAATAGAGCAGCTTTTGCCATTCATGCTGGTGTTCACAAGGCACGTCCTGATGTAATCGCAGCAGCACACTCGCATACCGTATATGGAAAAACTTGGTCTGCATTTGGTAAATTATTAGAACCCTTAACGCAAGACTCTTGTATTTTTTATCAAGATCATGGTCTGTATGATGACTATACAGGAGTTGTTGGCGACTTAAGCGAAGGTGATTTAATTGGAAAGGCTTTAGGCGATAAGAAAGCTGTAATTCTTCAAAATCATGGTCTACTAACCGTCGGCCATAGTATAGAAGAATGTATCTTTTGGTTTGTTACCATGGAGCGTACTTGTCAGGCTCAAATACTAGCTGACTCTACTGGCCTTCCTAAAAAACCAATTCCTCATGAAGTGGCTTTAAAAACTAGAAATTATGAAGTCGGTTTCCCACTTGCTGGTTATTTTAGTTTCCAACCGATGTGGCAAGATATTGTACAAGAGCAGCCGGATTTTATGGATATGGAGGTAGCGGAGAATGTGCTTAAATTAGCGTAGGAAAAACGATTCTTCATTAAAAACTAAAATAGTTTTTTTAACCACATAGCTTTTTTTTAACACATAGGCACATAGGTCACATAGCTAAGCAAATCTATGTGACCTATGTACCTATGTGGTTAAAAAAAATCGGTGTAGTTACGCAGTAACTCTGTGTTGAATTAAACCTCCACTTCCACAAACTGCATTTCATACAACTGCTTATAATGTCCCTCTTCCAATTGTAATAACTCTTGGTGAGAACCAAACTCCA
>JALZWC010000004.1 GCA_023300255.1 Saprospiraceae bacterium
TCAGAATTCCTTAGAGTAAAAAATGACTAGCTTAAAACGACCAATTTATTCTCACTTTTTGCCTTATATGCCTTTATTTAGGCATGAGTTCCGTAAGACCTGCACTTTAATCGTGAACTGGAATCTATTTTCTTTTTTCATGATCTGGTGTCATTTACTTTTTTGTATAATAACTTTCTATGCCGGGTATAGCTTGACTAGCTACCCGGCAACTTTATTTTAGAGGTATTCTAATTATTTATCTTTGAGTAAGCTCGTTTTAATTGGTAGATAACACTTAGTTTTGCTATTTTCCTTTACTCAATTCTTACAAGCCATTTTATTTATGAAAATCCTAGTTATAGAAGACGAACAAGAATTGTTAGACTTGATGCTACGCTACATGAAACGAGAAGGCTATATTTGTGAGCACGCAACTACTTTTAAAGATGGCTATAAAAAAATCAATAACTATAAATACGATTGTGCGATTGTAGATTTGAATTTGCCAGGTGGGGATGGCTTGAAGTTAATTGAAATATTAAGAAAGGACATGCCCGATACAGCTACAATTATTATCTCCGCTAGAAATACGTTAGATGATCGAATCAATGGCTTAGAGGTTGGCGCGGACGATTACATGACAAAGCCTTTTAATTTATCAGAACTAAATGCTCGGGTTAAAGCTATTTTGAGGAGGAAAACGAATCAAATGAGTAATGAACTAGTTTTTAAAAACTTATTGATTGATTTAGATAAACGGACAGTAGTAGCTAGTGACAATATAGTAAAACTTACTAAAAAAGAATTTGATATTTTAGTTTACTTAGCCAGGAACAAAAACCGAGTTGTAACTAAAGATAGTATTGCAGAATATTTATGGGGAGACTATATGGATGATACATTTTCTTATGATTTCATCTATGCCCATGTTAAAAATCTTCGGAAGAAATTAGTGCAAAATGATTGTGGAGATTATTTGCAAACGGTCTATGGCGTAGGCTATAAATTTATTAGTAATTGAATAAAATAAATTGGCTTTATATTGCTATTGCTGCAACAGCTAGTTTCGCTGGGTTAGGTATGGCTCGATACTTATTTCCGCAACAATTTCTCTTAGCAGCACTAATTGTTATATTTCCCTTATTAATTATAGGTATTGGTTTTCGAATCGTTACTAATCGGCGCATTCAAGTTCTGCGCTATCAATTAACGCAAATAATTGGTACTTTAGAAGAGTTTGACGTAGATGAACCAAAGAAGGTTGTTTTTGAAAAATCTACCTATCCCTTATTCAATGAATTAAATGAAATTATATTAGAACTAATCGAACGAATTAGAAGTAATTATCAAGCGAATAAGCAGTTCACTCAAAATGCCTCTCATGAATTACAAACGCCTTTAGCTATTATTAAAGGCCATGCAGAAATATTACTTAACTCACCCCATCTAAAAGAAAAAGAAATAGGATCATTGAGTGTTATTTTACAAAACACCAATCGTTTAGCAAAATTAAATCATGCCTTAATTCTGTTATCAAAAATTGAAAACAATCGGTATTCAGATGTAGAAACGGTACCTATCCAGCAAGTTATAGATAATATGCTAAGCAATTTTAAAGATCTATTAGACTTGCAAGAAATCAAAGTAGAAAAAAGTTATGGAACGGAGTTAAGCGTAGAAATGAGTGATACGTTAGCAGAAATTTTATTTGCTAATTTATTTCAAAATGCCATTCGATATAATGTAGAGAATGGATTTATTCGGATTCAAATAAAAGATAAGACGGTGACTATTTCTAATTCAGGAGAAGCCTTAGAGGTAGCCCCTGCGACCCTTTTTAAAAGATTTAAACGAGAATCTACTGTGGAAGAAAGCTTAGGTTTGGGCTTATCTATTATCAAGCGTATTTGTGATTTATACGAAATAGAAATCAATTACATCCATCAACATGGTTTGCATCAGCTAATACTAATCTTTCCTTAATTCCTCCTCCATTCACCCAAGATAAGGTGTAATAAAGTTGAAGTAGATATATTTAGGCGGGTTATTAAGATTTCCTATGGCTAAATTATTAAAGAAACTCTCGCTTGACATTTGAAAACAAGTGGCTTATTTTTTTATATTTGCAAAATCAAAAGATTTAAGTAGTCGGACAGATTTATTAGCATTTTTTAATTTAAAGACAGAATGAATATTAACAATAAACTAATTGGAAAAAATATTTTGGTGACTGCTGGTGCTCAAGGGATTGGCGAAGCCATTACTAGACAGTTAATTGATAGCGGAGCGAATGTGGCTATTCATTATTTTTCTAGTGGGGAGGCAGCCAACCAATTAACAGAATACGCAATTGGCAAAGGACAAAAGGCAGTTGCTATTAGTGGTGACTTAACAAAAGAAGCCGATGCGAATGCATTAGTCGAAAAAACAATAGCGGCACTTGGTGGTTTAGATATACTGATTAACAATGCAGGGTCACTTGTTGCTCGTAAGAAGTTGAATGAATTGGAGACGGCGTTTTGGCATAAGGTAATGGATATAAATCTCACCTCTATGATGTTTGTGACACGGGCAGCAGCTCCACATCTAGCCAAAAACGAAAACAGTAGTATTGTTAATTTAGCCTCACTTGCTGGGCGTAAAGGAGGACACGCAGGGTCTTTGGCTTATTCGACTAGCAAAGGAGCTATTTTAACGTTTACCCGTTCTCTTTCTGCGGAATTAGGTGCACAGGGCACTAAAGTCAACGCCGTTGCGCCAGGTCTTATCCTTGGAACGTCTTTTCACAATACCCATACGACCAAAGAATCAGCAGCTAAAACAATAGCTGGTATTCCAATCGAACGAGCAGGTAATGCAGATGATGTAGCACGAGCGGTTTTATACCTAGCATCTGAATATGACGGCTTTATTACAGGGGCTACACTCGATATTAATGGAGGCGCTTATAATATGTAGGACTTCGTTAAAAAGTTCAAGCGCAAGTATCAAGTTCAAATTCAAAACGTAACGCGAGCAAGCGTCTCGGTCAACATTATGGATTGAACTTGGTACTTGAACTTAAGAAATGTAAATTATTCAAACTTGACTATTTTTTACGCAAATCCAATATTCGGCTTAACTTTCCTCCTTGACTTCTTGGAATATCTCCAAAATTAACCACCTCTACTTTCATCGTTAGCCCTACATTATCTTTTATTTTTTTAACTAATTTCTTACCTAGTTCCTCATCCAACTCCGTCTTGCGAGCATCAGATAATGCATTATAGTCTTTTTGAAAAGCTTCCTCTTTTTCCACTTTCACCAATACCGTATCCATACGCCCATTATTTTCTACGACCAATTGGTATTGAGGAGCTAGTCTTTCAAAATCAGTAAGCACCGACTCGACTTGTGTATGAAAAAGATTGACGCCCCTGATAATAAGCATATCATCTGCTCGGCCTTTAATCTTGCCCATTTTAACATGAGTTCGTTTGCCATTGGGGTCATAATTCAAAGTACAAATATCATTTGTCCAATACCGACAAAAAGGCATGGCTTCTTTGGTTAAGGTTGTAAAAACCAATACCCCTTCTTCGCCATAAGGTAGCGGTTCTTTAGTATCTTTATCTACTATTTCAGGATAGAAATGGTCTTCCCAAACATAGCTTCCTGTTCCTTGTTCGTCCACATCTTCTTGGGATACGCCCGGTCCAATTATCTCACTCAAACCATAGATATTAGAAGCCTTTACGTTTAAGCCTTTTTCTATATCTTGTCGAACAGCTTCCGTCCATGGTTCTGCTCCAAGTACCGCATATTTCACCTGTAATTGGGCGGTATCAATACCACTCTGTTTGCATCTTTCTGCCAAAGTCTGTGCATAAGAAGGCGTACAGGTAATCACATCTGGTTTGAAGTCCTGAAGAATCATCAATTGTCTTTCCGTCATGCCTCCAGAAACAGGAATCACCGCCATACCTAATTTCTCTGCACCTATATGTACCCCCAGTCCGCCCGTAAAAAGACCATAACCATAAGCATTATGAATTTTCATACCCGGACGAGCTCCTGCTGCATAAAGCGAACGAGCAACAACTTCTGCAAAAGTGTCTAAATCTTTTTTAGTATAAGTCACTACGGTTGGTTTGCCAGTCGTCCCACTAGAGGCATGGATACGGGCAAACTCTTCCTCAGGAACCGCACTTAAGCGATAAGGATAATTATCCCTTAAATCTGTTTTTTTAGTAAAAGGCAATTGATGTATATCTTCAATGCGCTTTATTTTTTTTATATCAATACCCGCCTCGTCAAACTGCTTTTTATAGAATGGTACATTGTTGTATTGTCGCTGTAGCATTTCTTGTAATCGCTCACTTTGAAGGGAACGTAATTCTTCTATTGATAAGGATTCGATTTCTTTGTTATACATAGTTTTATTTATGAGCTTGTTAATACATTCTGCAAAGAGTAGCTTAGACCTCTGGTCTGAGTAGCCTTAACGCACACCTACTCAGACCAGAGGTCTAATCTACGAATCTCCACGTATATTATTTTGGATACCTAATATTTTCTACCATTTCTTGTACTTCAGCAGGTGGGTCATCAAAAAATCGGGCAGTAACCAAAGAGACCACAAAACTTAAAATTGTCCATGGTAAACCTACTCCTTGCGGAGAAATACCGAACAAGTAATTTTTTGGGTCGCCGCCTAAAAATCTGAAATAAAGTTACGTTTACTAAACTTTGAAAGTTTAGTAAACGTTATTCGGACGTTATTCATAACCTATTGATTTTAAATAATAATTTTAGTTCAACCCTTAATTTGCATACTATGTAATCATTCATTCATTCTCAATTGAATGACGCTTTCTTTGTTTTTCAAAAGTTCTGCTTTATTAAAATACATCTTCTTAAATTCGAAATTTTCATATAATTTTAACTGATCATTATAATGAGATGACTTTGTTCCATCTATTGATACAAAACCACTTTGACCAGGCGCAACTACATCAAAGCCTGTTACCTTCCCATCTGTTGAAAAGAGCGTCAAATTATTTTCTGTACCCCGATTCATTGCCAATGGACTGGTTATTAATTCGTCTTTATTTGCTTGTGGAATCCCTAAGAAGTTCGTGTGTAAATAATAAGTTTTTGGAAATTCAGAACGATAATTTCCAGTAGCTGCCTTAGTACTTTGTAATTGTTTAGTTGTTTCCGCTAAGGCTTCTAGTACAAAGGTTGTTTTGCTTTTTCCTTTAAACCAATCAATACTTGGTTCTGGTTCTTCATTCAGTATATGCCATAATAATTTGATGCCTGCTGAGATATTACTACCAGCTGTATTTACTGCTTTTTGATTGCGATAAGCCGCCGATAAATACCAATTGATATAAGGTTCTGGAATAATGCCACCATACACTTTTTTAGTCATTACCTCCAGCCATGTTTTTAAGATAAAGTAGGCTTCATCATCCATTATGCCATCTGTATTCGTATCGTCTTGGATTCCATCCCAAGCCATTAACTTTTGATATACTTCTCTTACTTCCTCGCTCATTGCTTGGTCTTCAAGCAGCGTTTTTAAAAAACCTTTATAATAGTAGAAGTTGACATCCGTAAAAGAGGATTGTTTTAATATATCCCGAATTTCTGCTTCCGATACTTTGTCAGCTGCTTCCACCATGTTTTTTAAAATACGACCTCTATCAATAGATGACCAACGGTAAAAGAATAAATCTGGACTTTCATAATTGGGCTCGGGTGCATTATTCCAGTTCATAATATATCCTGATTCAGGATTATAAACGGCAGGATTTT
>JALZWC010000005.1 GCA_023300255.1 Saprospiraceae bacterium
TCGTTTAAGAAACAACGAAATTTCGTTAATTTTTAAACGAAAACCGTCTCTATTCTCTGCTCTCGGTTCTCTACTCTTTAAAATGTCCAGTAGTGTAATTACTTCACTTAACAAAGTGCATTTGCTAAAATATCCTTTTTTTATAAAATTATTCAGTTGGGAATACTGGCCTACCTATATTGTTCATGCGCCAACCATGGTCATGTGGCTGTGGTTTGCACTTAAATCAAAAGCACTCTTCTTTTTTACTCGCGCAAATCCCGTGATTGAAACAGGAGGAGTTATGGGCGAATCAAAAATAAATATTCTCAATAGAATTCCTGAAGTATTTTTACCAAAGACTATTTTCATAGAGCAAGGAAAGATCTCAGAAAAAGAAATCTTAGCATTAATTTCAAAAAAACAAATAACCTTCCCACTTATAGTTAAGCCAGACGTTGGAGAGCGAGGTTTTTTAGTTGAAAAATTAAGATCGGAAGCGGCTTTATTGACTTACCTTAGAAATAATCCTATTAATTTTCTTATTCAAGAATTTATTGATTTCCCTGTTGAGATAAGCGTATTATATTATCGTTTACCAACGGCTACAAAAGGGCATATTACTTCCTTTTGTATTAAAGAAACCTTGAAAGTAACGGGGGATGGAATTTCCACTATTGAAGCATTAATGAGAATCTATCCTAGAGCGGTTTTGCAATTATCTCGATTTCGAGAGAAGTACCCCTCCGTATTAAGTCAAATTCCATTAAAAGGAGAAGTGATAGAACTAGAACCTATTGCCAACCACAGTAGAGGTACAACTTTCTTAAATGGGAATCATCATATTGATGAATCCTTAGTAGCTATTTTTGATACTATCGGTTTTCAAATGGAAGATATTTATTATGGACGCTTTGATATAAAATGTGCTAATATCGAAAACTTAAAAAAAGGGAAAGACTTTAAAATTTTAGAATTCAATGGTATTGCAAGTGAACCCGCTCACATATACCAACCGGGATACCCTATTTTTCAAGTTTACAAAGATTTGTGGCAACATTGGAAAATCATTTTTCAAATCAGTCAAATACAAGCGCAAAAAGGAGTGCCTGCTATGAGTTGGAAAGAATGGCAAAATCACTATAGATGGTATAAACAGTATTTAAAAAATGCGGAAGGATAAATAGATTTATTCTTCTTTAATTAACAACTACTTGAAAGTATCTTTTCCATCCAAACACTATCCAAACACTACTTAGGTAATATCTGCTAACATCTCTAAGATAGTATCTCGAATCAATGGAATTTCACTCCATAATATAAAATGATTTCCTCCTTCTATCATTTTAATCTGAACATTTATACTATTTATCAAATTTTCTTTTGCAAATTGAGCATTCTCTTTAGGGACTAAATTATCCGCTGATCCTTGAATAATTGATACGGGACAAGTAATATCTTTCCATCGGTTTTCCATTACTAATAACTCCTCTTTCAAAGGAATGATTTCCTGATTGCATACACGAAAAGCTGTAGGCGTAAACCAACGAAAAAGAGGAAAATCTAACACTTTACGCCACCAGTTAGGAGGTTCTAATGCAGCTGAAATAGAAGGAGCAACTAATACCATTCCATTTACTAAATGTGGATAATCCATTACCAAGCGACTGTTGACAGGACCGCCCATTGAATGACCTACAATAATTTTTGGTATTTTAGGAAAATCTTCTAGGATGGCAGCAATTAATTTAGCTTGTACTTTCAAAGAAGGAATTACTGTTCCAAAATTGGAATAGCCAAAACCAAGACGATCTATTGCAATTAAATTTGCTTGCTGATTGAGTAGCGTATCTTTTAAATAGGCCTCGTATGCAATAAGAGAACCAGGAGAACCATGTACTAAAACAACGATTGGCAAGTTTTTGTTATCCCCTAATTGACAGTAATGTATAGTAATCCCTTCTAGCGTTTTTTCTTTAAATTTTAACGAAGCAGAACTACTAGATAGGAGTGATTTAGCTAATTCATCGGGTTGGTATCTCATTTGTAGAAGTTCTAATCTACTTATGAAAAATACAAAGACTAATGTACCTAATAACCAGTAACGTTTCTTTTGATACCATTTTCTTTGCATAGCTAATTTGGAAGTTGTTTAATGAAGGAGTCAAAAAAAATGTTCAAATACTGAATAACTAGCTACGCTTGTCAACTGACCACTCTTCCTTTATGTCTAATAATGCCTGGTCAATCCAGTTCTTAGTATTGGATAACAAAATATCAGCACTTGTATCATTAAAGGCAGGTCCAATTCGAACCTTAGCATAAGTATTTTTCTTACCAAAGCATTGCAAAAAGTGACGGATAAATACATCATCCCCTACCCAGGCATCTCCTTCTAATTGATAATCTAAAGCGACAGGATAAATAGGAAATTGTGCAATAGCCGCTTCTTTGAATAAGCCAGGTTTGAAATCAATCGTTTGATCCTTCGTATGGGTAGTTCCTTCTGCATAATTAATAACAAAAAAACCGTTTTCCAATCTATTAGCAATGGCTTCTCTGGAAGCTTTCCTGCTTTCAGTACTAGTTCGATCAATAAAAACTGCACCTGCAAGCTTACCTGCTATACCTATAATCGGCCATTTGGCAACCGCAGCTTTACCAACAGGAACTGCGGAAATGCTACCAAATAATAAAAAAGGATCAATATAAGAGCGATGGTTACAGACTAATAGGCCAGCTTGTTTAGGTATGTTTCCAGCTACTGTTATGTGTAGGCCTAACCCTTTAGTTAACAGTCGAGTCCATTGAGATAATAACCGTAATGATCTATGCAAGTCATTACCTATGAAAGCAGCCTTTAGTAAATATCTACTGATGTAGAAGATGGAACCAATTGCAAAAAAAACAAGTCTTATTATGCCTCTTAATTTTGAAATCATGAAAACAAATTATTTATTTCTAAGTTTAATTCTGTAAACTATTCTTAACGCCAATCAAGAGTTAGATTCTTATTTTACTTCTAATGCCAATCAAGAGCTAAATTATTGATTGCAAAAAGAACAAGAGTTGACTATACAGGATCGACCCTGTAAAAAAAAGTATTAAAATAGCTTGTTAAGTAGTCGGACATAAATAAGATAACAATTTAAATGAGCTTATTTTTTTGCTAGTTGTTTCCAGTTGAGAACCCGCCCCAAATTAATTAAAAATTTGATAAACTGTATACTACATTACTTTAATTCTTGTCGATTATTTTCTTGACATATTGAGAAATCGATTAAGAAGGTAGTTCCTTTTCCTAGTTGGCCATTTACATTGATTATACCCCTTATACTTTTTTATAATGTTGTAACAAATTGACAATCTCAAGCCAGTATTTTTACCCACCTCTTTCCTTATAAAATAGGGTTCAAAAATTCTATTCAAACCTAATTTATTGAAATTTAAATTCTTAGCAATAGAATTCTATTTTTCAACTAGTCAGATATGGCTTGACTTACTACTAAGTAAAGGTGTCAAAATAAAGTAGACCATTATGATTTTTTAAATATTGGTTGTCAACGTCTTACGACTTCATCCTTACTACTTTATATACTACTATACATAAGAAAAGAGCAGAGAATAGAGAGCAGAGAATAGAGATAAATTTCGCTTAAAAAATGACCAAATTTCGTTGTTTGTAAACGAAAT
>JALZWC010000006.1 GCA_023300255.1 Saprospiraceae bacterium
GGAACGGCTAGTTTAAATAATGAGATACCATTCATTGCGCCAAATGACAATGTAGTGGTAACGATTACATTCACAGTTGATCCAGATTTCCAAGGAACATCAATAACGAATAATTCAGAGATCGCACATGCTTCTAATGAAGATGGTGGTCCGAATACACCTGATGAAGATAGTACACCAAATGACAACACTGGAGATGATTTCGATCCAGAGGTAATTGATATCGTTCAGACCTTTGATATGGCATTGACGAAAGTCTATGACAGTTTCATAGATGCTGATAATGACGGAGTAATAAGTGCTGGTGATACGGTTATTTATACAATCACCGTTTACAACCAAGGTACAGTAGATGCGACTAATGTTGCAGTTACTGATTATACGCCAGCAGACTTACAGTATCCTGCTTCGGCTTCTGTAAATATTGCGAATGGCTGGGATGCTACACCAACGACTACTATTGCAAATGTAGCAGCAGGTGCTAACGAAAGTGTACAAATCGCTTTAGTAATTGATCCAAATTTCCAAGGCACTAATATTATCAATGATGCAGAAATTACCAATGCAGATAATGATTTAGGCTTAATGGATGAGGATAGTACGCCAGGAGATAATGAGAATACAGACAGTGAAACAGGTACAGATAATGAGGTAGCGGATGATAGTACTGGTGGAATGGATGATACATCAGATAATGATGATTTTGATCCAGCAGAAATCACAGTAGGTCAAGTATTTGATCTAGCATTAACAAAAAAGTATACTAGTTTTACCGATAATGACTTAGACGGATCATTAAGTCCAGGTGACGATGTCATCTTCTCTATAGAAGTATTCAATCAAGGGACTTTAGATGCATATGATGTACAAGTGAGTGATTACATTCCTACAGGCTTAACATTAAATGATGCAGCTTGGATTAATAACTCAGGGGTGGCAACATTAGTTGCACCAATTCCAGAAATCACAGTTGCGGAAGGAAGTGACACAGTAATGATTCAGTTCACTATTGATCCTTCATTCCAAGAGACTAGTATTACCAATATAGCAGAAGTAAGTTTTGCAACGGCAACAGATGATAGCGGTATTAATACACCAGATATTGATAGTGAAGCAGACGGTGCGAACACAGATATCCAAGGAGTAGATAATACGACAGATAATAGCGGTGGAGATGAAGACGATCATGATCCAGCTACTATAGTAATCAATCAAACATTTGACCTAGCATTAACTAAAGTATTAGCTTCTAGTAGTACAACACCGATTGTTCCTGGTAGCGAGGTAACATTTAATATTACCGTTCATAACCAAGGTACAGTAGATGCATATGACATTAGTATAAATGACTACGTTCCAACAGGATTAACCTTAGATGATGTAAATTGGACAGAAGCAGGCGGAATAGCTACTTTGAATAATGAGATAGAGGTGATCGCTCCAAATGGTAATGTAATTGTTCCAATTACGTTTACAATAGATGCAGACTTCCAAGGAGATAGCTTAACTAACTTTGCGGAAATTGGATTTGCAACGGATACTGATGGAAGTACAGTAAATACAATGGATGTAGATAGTACACCAGATGGAGATGATGGAAATGATGGAACAGTATCAGATGGTACAACGGATAATACGGCAGGAGATGAAGATGATCATGATCCAGCAGGAGTTTCTATAGAACAAACTTTCGATTTAGCATTAGATAAAGTCTATACAAATTTTGTAGATAATGATGGAGATAATTTAGTAAGTGCAGGAGACGATGTAGTATTCACAATTACGGTTTATAACCAAGGGAATTTAGATGCAGATAGTTTATCCGTTACGGATTATGTACCAACAGATATGACATTTGATGGAACAAATCCAAACAATTCTATTTGGACAACTGGTACAGCCACTGCACCAAGTACTTCTGTAACAAACTTAGCAGCAGGAGCTAGTACAAGTGTAGATATAACCTTACAAATTAATGCAGGTTTCCAAGGAACAAGTATCATCAATAATGCAGAGATTGATTACGCAGAGAATATCTTAGGCTTACCGGATGTAGATAGTACACCAGATGCAACGGATAATAATGATGGCACTGTAACAGATAATGAATTGGATAATGCATCAGGTGATGAAGATGATCATGATCCAGCAGAGGTAACAGTAGGACAGACATTTGATTTGGCCTTAGACAAGAATGTTAACACGGCAGCAACACCTGGTCCATATCAAATCGGAGATAATGTAGAGTATACCGTAACGGTATATAACCAAGGAACGATTGATGCAACAAGTGTAGTAGTGGAAGATTACTTACCAAGTAATATGACATTTGTTAGTAGCCCAGAATTTAGTGCAGTAGGTTCTCAATATTTAGCAAATATTCCACAGTTAGCGGCTGGTCAAGATACGACCTTAACAATCGTATTACAGATTGCAGCAGGTGCAAGCGGTACGTTGACGAATAATGCAGAAATTACTTTTGCAAATGGTCCAAACGGTAGTCCAGCACCAGCAGATCAAGATAGTGATTTAGCGGTGACTAATGGTGGAACAGATAATGCAACAGAAGTAAATACAGATGGAGATGTGAATGATGAGGGAACAGGTACACCAGGTACAGCAGATAATCCAGATGATGTAGATGATTGGGATTTAGCGCAAATCTCTTTAGATGCATTTGATTTAGCATTAGAAAAAGTATTGACAACTCCTGAGCCTTACCAAGTAGGGGATGAATTAACTTTTACAATTACGGTATATAACCAAGGTACGATAGATGCAACGGATATTGTTGTGGAAGAATTTTTACCAAGCAACATGACTTTTGTGGGTAGCCCCGATTTCGCGGATAATGGAGGTTCTTACTTAGCTACTATAGCTACTTTAGGAGCAGGTATGACGCAAGACTTGACAATTGTAGCTGCTATTGATGGAGGTGCAACAGGTACGATGACGAACAATGCAGAAATTATCTCAGCAGATAATGATGGCGACCCATCCACACCAGCACCCTTAGATGAAGATAGTGATTTAGCAACAACAAGTGGTGGAACAGATGATGCTACGGAAGTAGGTTCAGATGGTGATATAGCGGATGATAGTACTGGTGGAACGGATACAGCTGGAGATGAAGATGACTGGGATTTAGCGCAGTTTACGATTGATACCTTTGATTTAGCATTAGTTAAAACAGTGAGTCCTACAACGGCAATGCCAATAGGTCCAGGTAGTATCGTGACTTATAATATTACGGTATACAATCAAGGTACGATCGGTGCATGGGATATTAATGTAAACGATTACGTTTCTGAAGGATTGATCTTAACAGATAATGATTGGACGATAGCAGGAGGCACGGCGACTTTATTAAATGAAGTGCCATTTATAGCAGCAGGCGACAATGTAGTTGTTCCAATTACCTTCACAATAGATCCAGATTTCGAAGGAAATGCTATTACGAATAATGCAGAAATTGCACATGCAGCAGATGAAGATGGTGGACCGAACACACCAGATATAGATAGTACACCAAATGATAACGCTAACTCTGATCCGGATACCAACAATGATGATATAGCGGATACAAATGGTGGCGATGATAATGATCCAGAGACGATCATGTTGACACAGACCTTTGATTTAGCATTGACAAAAGTATACACTAGTTTTTCAGATTCTGATGGCGATGGCGTTATCAGTGCAGGCGATGGAGTGACCTATACAGTCACTGTATATAATCAAGGAACTGTATTAGCAACAGATGTAGCAGTAACAGATTATCATCCAGCAGATTTAATATATCCAGCAACAGCTGCACCGAATGTGGCGAATGGATGGGATGCTACGGCAACTACTGTTATTGATAGTATTGAAGCAGGAAAAAGTGTAAGTAAGGAAATTAGCTTTATTGTAAATCCTGCTTTCCAAGGTACTAGTATTGTCAATGATGCGGAAATTACAGCTGCAACCAATGATTTAGGCTTGACAGATGAAGATAGTACGCCAGGAGATAATGAGTTTACAGCTAGTGAAACAGGTTCTGATAATGATGTAGCAGATGATAGTACTGGTGGAGCAGATAATACATCAGATAATGATGATTATGATCCAGCAGAAATAACGGTAGGACAGACATTTGATTTGGCCTTAGACAAGAATGTTAACACAGCAGCAACACCTGGTCCATACCAAATTGGAGATAATGTAGAGTATACCGTAACGGTATATAACCAAGGAACGATTGATGCAACAAGTGTCGTGGTAGAGGATTACATTCCAAGTAATATGACATTTGTTAGTAGCCCAGCATTTAGTGCAGTAGGTTCTCAATATTTAGCAAATCTTCCACAGTTAGCGGCTGGTCAAGATACGACCTTAACGATTGTATTACAGATTGCAGCGGGTGCAAGTGGCACGATTACCAATAATGCGGAAATCACTTTTGCGAATGGACCAAACGGTAGTCCAGCACCAATGGATCAAGATAGTGATTTAGCGGTAACAGATGGAGGAACAGATAATGACACAGAAGAAAAGACAAATGGTGATGTTAACGATGATGGTACAGGTACACCAGGTACAGCGGATAATCCAAATGATGTAGATGATTGGGATTTAGCGCAGATTTCACTAGATGAGTTTGACTTAGCATTAGATAAAGTATTGACAACTGCTGGTCCATACCAAGTAGGGGATGAATTAACTTTTACAATAACGGTATATAACCAAGGTACGATAGATGCAACGGATATTGTTGTGGAAGAATTTTTACCAAGCAATATGACTTTTGTCAGTAGCCCAGACTTTGTAGCTAACAACGGTACTTACTCAAGTACGATAGCTACATTAGCAGCAGGGATGACACAAGAGTTGACAATCATAGCGACTATTGATGGTGGTGCAACAGGTACGATGACAAATAATGCAGAGATTATCTCGGCAGATAATGATGGCGATCCATCCACACCAGCACCATTAGATGAAGATAGTGATTTAGCTACAACAAGCGGTGGAACAGATGATGCTACAGAAGAAGCAACAAATGGTGATATAGCAGATGATAGCACTGGTGGAACGGATACAGCAGGCGATGAAGATGATTGGGATTTAGCACAATTTACGATTGATACATTTGATTTAGCATTAGTTAAGTCAGTGAGTCCTGCGACAGTAATGCCAATAGGTCCAGGTAGTACGGTGACTTATAATATCACCGTATATAATCAAGGCGGAATTGATGCATGGGATATTAATGTAAACGATTATGTTCCTACAGGATTGATCTTAGCAGATAACGATTGGACGATAGCAGGAGGCGTGGCGACTTTATTAAATGAAGTGCCATTTATAGCAGCAGGCGATAATGTAGTTGTTCCAATTACCTTTACAATAGATTCAAACTTTGAAGGAAATTCTATTACGAACAATGCAGAAATTGCACATGCAGCAGATGAAGATGGTGGTCCGAATACACCAGATATAGATAGTACACCAAATGATGATGCTAACTCTGATCCAGATACCAATAATGATGATATAGCAGATACAAATGGTGGCGATGATTATGATCCAGAAACGATCACATTGATACAGACTTTTGATTTAGCATTGACTAAAGTATATACTACTTATGCTGATTCTGATGGCGATGGTGTTATCAGTGCAGGTGATGGGGTGACTTATACGATCACAGTATATAATCAAGGAACTGTATTAGCAACAGATGTAGCAGTTACGGACTACTACCCGGCTGATTTAGTTTACCCAGCAGCAGCAGCACCAAATGTAGCTAATGGTTGGGATGCTACGGCGACTACTGTTATTGACAGTCTTCCAGCAGGAGCAAGTGTAAGTAAGGAGATTAGCTTTATTGTAAATCCTGCTTTCCAAGGCACTAGTATTGTCAATGATGCGGAAATTACAGACGCAACTAATGATTTAGGCTTGACAGATGAGGATAGTACGCCAAACGATAATAGAACAACGCCAAGTGAATTAGGAGACGAAGATAATGACATAGCAGATGACAGCAATGGTGGAGAAGATGATCCAAATTCTAATGATGATTACGATCCAGCAGAGATCATGATCGGTCAGTCATTTGATTTAGCATTGACTAAGATGTTGAATACAACAGCGACACCAGGTCCTTTTGCTCCAGGAGATGCGGTTACTTTCACAGTAACGGTATTCAATCAAGGAACTTTAGATGCATATGATGTACAGTTAAGTGACTATACACCAGACGGTTTAATTTTAGCAGATGCGCTGTGGGAAGATGCAGATGGTGATGGTATTGCTAATTTAATTACACCAATTCCAGATGTAACGGTAGCAGAAGGAAGCGAGTCAGTAGATATTACATTTACGATTTCTCCAACTTTCCAAGGTACAATGCTTTTAAATGAAGCAGAAGTAAGTTTTGCTACGGCGAATGATGATAGCGGTATTAATACAACAGATATTGATAGTGAAGCAGATGGTGTAAATGACGATCTCCAAGGAGAGGATAACGTTATCGATAATAGCGGTGGAGATGAAGATGATCATGATCCAGCTCAAATTGCAGTAGAACAAATATTTGATTTAGCATTAGTGAAGTCAGTAAGTTCTACGACACCTTCTCCAATTATGTTGGGAGGTACAGTAACCTATAATATTACAGTATCTAATCAGGGAACGGTAGATGCTTACGATGTAGAAGTAAATGATTATATCCCAGCAGGATTAATCTTAACAGATAATGCTTGGACGCAAACTGGAAGTGTAGCTAGCCTATTGAACGAAATACCAATGGTAGCGGCAGGAGATGACCAAGTAGTAACAATTACATTCACAGTTGATCCAAACTACCAAGGAAACGCTTTAACTAATAATGCAGAAATTGCATTTGCAGCTGATACAGACGGCGGTCCAGCAGCAACGGATGTGGATAGCACACCAAACGATCAGGATGGTACGACTCCAGATGGAAATGACGATGACACAGATGATACGAATGGTGGCGATGATTATGATCCAGCAACGATTGAAGTAGAGCAAGTATTTGACTTAGCATTGACTAAGGTATTTGATACATTCTTAGATGCAGACGGTGATGGTCAAGTAACAGCAGGAGATACAGTAGTATTTAATATTACTGTTTACAACCAAGGATCTTTAGCAGCAGAAACTATTGCGGTTACAGATTACACACCTGCAAATTTAACTTACCCAGCAACAGCGGCTATTAATAGGGCCAACGGTTGGGATGCAACGCCAACTACTACTATTGAAAACTTAGCAGCAGGTGCTAGTGCTACTGTACAAATTGCAATGATTATTGATCCAGCGTTCCAAGGAACAAGTATCATTAATAATGCAGAAATCACAGAAGCGACTAATGAATTTGGTTTAGCAGATGAAGATAGTACACCTAACGATGAAGATGGTACTACACCAGATGGTGATGATAATGATACAGAAGATACCAATGGTGGTGATGATTATGATCCAGCAGAAGTAGTGGTGACACAATCTTTTGATTTGGCTTTAATCAAGTCAATAGATGCAAATGCTACACCAGGTCCATATGCACCAGGTGATGCGATTACCTTCTCTATCCAAGTATTGAATCAAGGAACAATTGATGCATACGATGTAGAGGTGAGTGATTATATTCCTGAAGGCTTGACCTTATCAGATGCTGCTTGGCAAGATAATAACAATGATGGGACAGCTGAATTGATTACACCTATCGCAGATGTTTTAGTAAGTGAAGGTAGTGAAACAGTATCTATAACATTTGTTATTGATGAAGATTTCAAAGGGACTAGTCTAGAGAATGTTGCAGAAATTAGTTTTGCAACGGACACGGATGGTAGTGGTATCAATACACCAGATGAGGATAGTAATCCTGATGATGTAAATGATGATCCACAAGGAAATGATGATACCGTTGACAATACCGGTGGAGATGAAGATGATTCTGATCCAGCGACGGTACCAGTAGAACAAACATTTGACTTAGCATTAACTAAGACATTAAATTCTACTACGGCTACGCCAATTGTACCAGGTGGAACAGTGACGTTCAACATCACGGTTTTCAATCAAGGATCAACAGATGCTTACGATATTAATGTAAATGACTACGTGCCAGCAGGCTTAACTTTAGTAGATACAGATTGGAATATTTCAGGTAGTGTTGCTACTTTAAATAACGAAATACCATTCTTAGCTGCGGAAGACAATGTAGTAGTTCCAATTACTTTCACAGTAAATGCAGACTTCCAAGGTGGATCTTTAACAAACAATGCAGAGATTGCATTTGCATCAGAATCTGATGGTGGCCCAATGGCTATTGATGAAGATAGTACACCAAACGATGAAGATGGCACAAGGACTGATGGAAATGATGATGATATAGATGATGTAAATGGAGATGATGACTACGATCCAAATACCATTTCTATCGAACAAGTATTTGACTTAGCATTAACGAAAGTATACGATAGCTTTAATGACTTAAATAATGATGGTCAGTTAAGCGCAGGAGATGAGGTGATTTATACCATCTCTGTATATAACCAAGGTACAGTAGATGCAACGAATGTAAGCACTACAGATTATGTACCTAGTGATTTGGTTTACGATGCAGGTGCTGCATTAAATACAGCTAATGGCTGGGGTGTTGGTCCAAATCCAACGACTACTATTGGTAATGTTGCAGCAGGAGGAACAGCAAGTGTTCAAATTGCATTGACGATCAATCCTAACTTCCAAGGCACTAATATTATCAATGATGCAGAAATTGCAAATGCAGATAATGATTTAGGTTTGGCAGATGAAGATAGTACGCCAAATGATAATAGTAATGATCCAAGTGAAACAGGATCAGATAATGATATAGCAGATGATAGTACGGGTGGAACAGATAACCAAAATGATAGTGATGATTTTGATCCAGCTGAAATTACAGTAGGACAAATATTTGACCTTGCATTGACGAAGGGAATTAATACGAATGTTACACCTGGGCCATTCGCGCCAGGAGACATGGTCACTTATGCTATAGAAGTATTCAACCAAGGAACATTGGATGCCTACAATGTACAAGTGAATGATTTTATCCCAGAGGGTTTAATCTTAGCAGATGCTAATTGGTCAAGCTTCTTAGGAACGGCTAGTATGATTAATCAAATAGCAACTATTCCTGCGGGAAGTTCGGAAGTAGTAAATATTACTTTCCAGATTGATCCAAACTACAGTAGTGTAGAGCCGATCATCAACTTTGCAGAAATCTCTTCTGCGGATGATGATACGAATCCAGCAAACGGAACACCAGATGATATAGATAGTACTCCAGATACCAATCCATCAAATGATGTATTCGGTGGAGACGGTGTTACACATAACGAAGGCGGAGATGAAGATGATCATGATCCTGCACAACTGGATGTAATGCAAACATTTGATTTAGCATTAACTAAAACATTCAGTAATAGCAGTGATGATCCGATTATCCCAGGTAGTACAGTAACTTTCAATATTACGGTATTTAACCAAGGAACTTTAGATGCTTTTGATGTAGAAATTAATGAATATATTCCAACTGGTTTAACATTAGCAGATAATGATTGGACGGTATCTAACGGAGTGGCAACATTGATTAATGAGATTCCATTCATTGCAGCAGGCGACGATTTAATCGTACCAGTTACATTTAATGTAGATGCAGATTTCCAAGGAATCAGTATTGTGAATGATGCAGAAATTGCATTTGCAACGGATGAAAATGGAAGTCCAACTAATGCAACAGATGAAGATAGTACACCAAACGATAATAGTGGAACGGATAGCGAATTGGATTCTGATAATGATGTAGCGGATGATAGTAATGGTGGTACAGATAACCCAGGGGATAGCGATGATTTCGATCCTGAATTAATTAACATTCAGCAAGTATTTGACTTAGCATTGAATAAGCAATATGACAGTTATATTGATATAGACAATGATGGTCAAATTAGTCCTGGTGAT
>JALZWC010000007.1 GCA_023300255.1 Saprospiraceae bacterium
GGGCAACCACAAGGGATTGCCCATACTGCAAACTAAACTCAATGAACAATGTTAGGCGGGTAGCCAATTCATTAAGAGGGACAAATGGCAACTGCGCCCCTGTATGGTTTTAAACTAATCTAATTCAATCCAAGCACCATCCTGTTTAGCACTTCGATAAATCGCATCAATTACCTTTACTGCTTTCAAACCTTCTTCGCCAGTAATCAATGGAGCTTTACCTGCTTTAATAGCTTCCACCACATTTTCAAAATTCCGTAAATGTCCATCAAAATTTATAGCAGAAGGATCATTCGCTCCTAAGCCTTGAACGGCCCCTCCCATTAAATTATTCTTGACTAACTCATCTTCTTGCTTTGGATTTTTAAAATCCCAAACTCGAAAAGATTCATCACTCATAAAGACAGATCCTTCACTCCCACAAATATGCACTTCCGCAGGATGACCACTCGAAGACCAACAAGAAGTGGCTCCTTGTATGACTCCTCTGGCACCACTCTCAAATTCTAGAATAGCCACAGCCGTATCTTCTACTTCAATCCCTTCATGAATCAAACAAGTAGTGGAAGCAGATAATCTTTTAATAGGTCCTGCTAAATAGATCAACTGATCAATCGTATGAATAGACTGATTCATTAATGCTCCACCACCATCCAATTCCCAAGTACCTCGCCAAGCTCCAGAGTCGTAATATTCTTGCGTCCTATACCATTTCACATAAGCATCACAAAGTGTTAGTTGTCCGAAACGCTCTTCATCTATTGCCTTCTTGAAGGCTTCGACGGCTGGATTAAAACGCCTATTGAAAATACCTGCTAAAACCACTTTCTGTTCTTTGCAAACTTGAATCATTTGCTCAATTCTGGCTGGTGTTACTTCTAGAGGTTTTTCGCATATAATATGTTTCCCTGCTTTAGCTGCTGCGATAGTTGGCGTTAAATGTGCGCCTGATGGGGTAGCAATAGTTACAATATCAATAGTACTATTGGCTAACATTTCTGCTAAATCTGAATAGGCTTTACAATGATATTGTTGACTTAAAGATTTTGCTTTTTCTGGATTTCTGGCATAAATTCCTTTTAATTGTCCACCTTCCATAGCTTGGATGGCTTGTGCATGAAAATTGGCAATCATGCCGCCTCCTATAATTCCAAATTTTAGCATTTTATGAATTGAAATGATTGTGGTGATTGTTTGATTGCTATGATTGCTATGATTGTTTGATTGTACACACCACACGGACAATCAAACAATCATAGCAATTTTAACAATCAAAAATTGTATGATTATTTAGTTTCTAACTCCTCTCTTTCTGTATAAATCCAATAATTCCGATCAATGCCAATATAGGTAATCCGATCAAACCGATTAAGCCAAAAGTGTGGTCATATACATTGGCACTTTGGTATTTTCCAAGTAAGGCCCAAATGGAAGCAAAGGTAGCAATTCCTGTAGCGCCAAACATTAGAATATTAACAAGCAATCGATTTTTCGGCAACTCCTCACCTAAGGCTTTTTTGGAATTCATCAATAGTAAAAAGACCAAATAGGCGATCGGTAATAGGGTAGTGGCGATTACGGAAGCAGGAACGGCTAAAGCTGTTTTTGCGGCACCATTCCAAATTAATGGAGAGAAAAACCCGGCTATTGCAGGAATGGCTGCACCGATCAAAAATATCTTTCGTTGCCCTGGTTGACCAAAGGCCTCACTAACGGCGTAACCATTCATCATCATATGCACCAACATGGTACTTAGGGCCATTGCTAAAATACCAATTCCAAAAATCAGTTGAGACCAATTGCCTAGAAATGGTTGTAAGGCATTCGCTAAATCATTTGCGTTTCGCTTCGCTAGCATCGTAGACAAATCTTTATCTGCTTGTGGTGCAGCTTGCCTTAGTTGCGTAATTTTACTGGTATTGAAAGTAGCAAAGTCTTGATACTCTGCTTTTAAGCGGGTATCCAGCACTTGATGGTAAGCGGCTTCACTTACATACCCATCTTTTTTTGCATGGAATTGAGAAGCGGTAGCGATAATCAAAGCCGAAGCCCCTAATATAAAAGGAAGTAACAATCCCAAAGCCAAATCAAATCTAGACAATTCTCTATGTTTTTTCCCCCAACCTTTTTTCATTAAAGAATAAGGTAACAAGAAAGTCATATTGATACCCACCGCAGTTCCAAAAGCACCAATAATGATATTTCGTTGACTTTCAGAAATATAACTATTCCAAAAATCACCATAGGTTCCCGCTGCTGCAATACTTGGCGCATAGGATTCCGTTGGTCTAAATAAGGCAGAAAAATCAGGAATTAAGCCTCCGAATAATTCATTCCAATTGATAGCATTATTCCATGCCAAAACGACTACCACACCCATAAATGCTAAAACAATAATGGCCACTAATAGCTTAATGAAATTATCAATTATTTTGGCTGCTTTACCTTCACCCGAAAACAAATACATTAAGGTAAAACCAACTATAAATAAAATTCCAGTAATTAGGAATGGAGGCAAATTAGCACCACCTAAGTTTCCTTGTATGGCATCTGCACCTAAAGCAAATTGCGCTGCACAAAATACAACATCAGCTATAATGGTGGCAATCAACCAACCCCAAGCTAGCATTGGAGAAACATGTTTCTTTGCCAATTCAAAAGGGCGATCTTCTATATCTTCTTTGCTCAATGTTACATAGCTAATAGCGGATAACATTATAATGCCACAAATCATCGCTAATGGCTGCAACCACAAAAATTGATAGCCACCAACTACGCCTAAGTATAAGGCGCCTACAAGAGTGCCACCTCCTAGTGTTACTGCGGCTTGAACCCAGCCTGGTCCACTTAGTTTAGCGTAATGATATAGCTTTCCTAAAAAGTTGGCGTTTTGTGCTTTTTGGAATGTTCCCATTAGTTGCGATTTTA
>JALZWC010000008.1 GCA_023300255.1 Saprospiraceae bacterium
ATACTGCAATACTTAGGTATATACCATAGACTGCGTCAGCGGGCTAGTTTTCACGTAAAGAAGTTTCAAAATTAAGGCATAGCAGAGCCACGGCTTCATTTTTAAAGTTTTTTAGGTGGAAAAAAGACAAGTCAGAATGGGTAGATTATTTAATTCCTATTTCCTAATATCTCACTGAATCGCATAGGTCACATAGTTATTCGCTATGTGACCTATGTACCTATGTGGTAAAAAAAACAAGCCAAGTTTGAAAATAAAATATGGTTAGCAATTATTTTTCCAACAACTCATTCGGCAGCGACTTGTTCGTCTTGGCACCTAACTCCTTAATTCGTTGCGCACGACCAATCAAAGTATCCCCATATTTACGAGAATCATTTAATTTATTCATCGCTCCTGAATAAGCACTTTGTGCATCATCCAATTTAAGTCCAATTGAGCGCATATCCTCAATAAAGCCACAAAATTTATCGTATAAAAGGCCACTTTGACGGGCAATTTCCAAAACATTTCTTTTTTGCTTTTCTTGTTTCCAAATAAAAGAAACGGTACGCATAGTAGCGAGTAGGGTAGAGGTGGTGACTAAAACGACATTTCTTTCCAGCGCATCCGTGTACAAACTAGGCGATTTCTGTAAGGCAGCGGAGAAGGCAGGCTCAATCGGAATAAACATCAATAGATAGTCTGGGGTATTGATTTGGTATAACTGTGTGTAATTTTTTGAAGCCAAATCCCGAATATGGTTTTTAATACTTTCTATATGTAAATTCAAAAAAGTCTCTTTTTGTCGCTTATCACTAGCATTGAAATACTGCTCATAAGCTTTTAGAGAAACTTTAGAATCAATAATCAAATGCTTTCCATCGGGTAGATTAATAATGAAATCAGGCCGTTTTAATTGTCCTTTTTCATCTCTATAAGAGGATTGACTACTGAAATGAACGCCCTCATTTAGGCCCGATTTTTCTAATAAAGTACTCAATTGTAATTCCCCCCAATCCCCTTGGGTTTTAGAATCCCCTTTCAAAGCATCCACGAGATTGGAAGCATCTTCACTTAATTGTAGGTTCAATTGTCTAAGCTGTTCTAATTCTTTTTTAAGGGAAATCCGTTCCTTCGTTTCATCCATATACTTTTGCTGAATACTAGATTCAAACTCTTGTATTTTTTCTCGTAATGGACTTAATATATGTTGAATTTGTACATTGTTTTGCTGAGAGAATTTTTGGCTATTCTCTGCTAATATCCGATTGGCCAAATTTTCAAATTCCATTTTTGAACGGTTATGAAGTTGCTGTGTTTCTTGCAAACCTTCTTCCAGTCTTTCTTCTAAATGAAAGACTTGTTGTTCTCTAGCGGAGATGATTTTATTTAATTCAATAATAGTCTGCTCTTTTTCGTGTACATCTGCTCGTACCGAGTCTTTCTGTGCTTCTAGTGCATGGAATAAGTCTTTAGAAACATGTGTTTGTTGAATTTCTTGTTTGGAAAAATACCCTTTAGCAAAGGTGTTTTTAAAGACCAACCATAAAATGAATCCTAGTAAGATCCAACTGATAACTAAAAGAATAAGAAAATAGGAGAGCTCCATTTAAAATATTAATAGCATAAATTAATGGTAAATATAAATAAAAAGTTTTAAAAGTGAGTTGTTTTGAATTTTTTAAAACTTTTTATTGGTTGGATATGTACGATTAAAGTTATGGAGTAGTTTTGTTAGATTTTTATAAAAACCTAACAAAACTGCTCCATAAGGAATAGTTCAAAATGTACCATTCCTAATTGTAAAGATTACTAAGGCTACTCTTCTTCTGGTGCCTCAAAATTCAATTTAAATCCGATCCGCTGGTTTGGTTCTTCTCCTTTATCATCATCATCGTAATCTTCCCAATTATAGATCTCCGTTAGAAACTCTTCCATATGACGGATAAAAAATGGTTCTTTCAGTTCTTCGGGACGATAAATAGCTACCGTTTTAGGTGGATGAGGTTGACCATAGCTTTCAATGTATGGATAATTGATCAAGACGATGATCTTGCCATTAAACAACTGTTGATAGATCAAAGAACCATTATGCTTAATCAAATGCTGTTTAATAGTTTCATTGACTTTTTTATACATCCCACTCTTTACATCTCCTAAAGACAAGACAATTGCTTCCAAATTTTCCAATTCAGATTTCGTCTCTATCTTCGTTTCTAAATCAACTTCTTTTGAGATGGTTTCTAATTTATTGATAATAAAATCCTTTAAGCTGTCGTCCCATATTTGTCTGTAGGCACGAGTGCTTTTTAAGATGTCGTGGTAGTTGTCTACCTTCTTTTTGAGATTGATATAATCTGAATTCATTGTGTGTTTTTTTTAGAACAGAGAGTAGAGAATAGAGAGCAGAGAAAGAATTCGTTTACAACAGAATAATTTCTTTTTATTGAAAAGATATGCATCTCTTTACTCGATTCTCTAAGTTTTTTCAAAAATCACTTCAGCGGATTGTCTGAAGAAATAAGCGTTCCCATCCGACGGCGTAGCCATCGGACGGGGACTATTGTAAAATTGTCAAAAAAAAAGAATTAAATTTTCATACGAGCTAAAGGAGCGACCTCTTGCCCTATAAAATCTTTATTTAAAAATTTATAATAGCCAGTTACTGCAATCATCGCAGCGTTATCGGTACAATATTCAAATTTAGGAACATAGGTGGTCCAGCCATTTTTTATTCCTGCTTCTTGAAGAGCGTTTCTAAGGCCCGAGTTGGCAGATACGCCCCCTGCAATAGCAATGTTTTTGATGCCTGTTTGTTGAGCAGCTTTTGTGAGTTTATTCATTAATATACTCACAATACGATCCTGTACAGAGGCACAAATATCTGCTAGGTTTTTCGTAATAAAGTCGGGATCTTTTTTTAATTCTCTTTTTAAAAAATACAGAATACCTGTTTTTAATCCACTAAAACTAAAGTTCAAATCTGCAATTCTAGGTTCCGTAAACGAGTAAACTGCTTTCCCTTGCTTTGCATACTTATCAATGAGTGGGCCAGCAGGATAGTCTAAACCTAACAATTTGCCTGTTTTATCAAAAGCTTCTCCAGCCGCATCATCAATCGTATGCCCGATTACTTCCATATCAAGGTAATCTTTGACCACTACAATTTGGGTATGCCCACCTGATACAGTCAAACATAAGAAAGGGAAACTAGGTTTAGGATCTTCCGCAAAATGGGCTAGAACATGTGCCTTCATATGATTGACCTCCACCATTGGTACGCCTAAGCTCATTGCAAATGCTTTCGCAAAAGATACGCCAACAATCAAGGAGCCCATTAATCCTGGGCCTCTAGTAAAGGCAATTGCAGAAATATCTTCCTTATTTATACCCGCTTTTTTAATAGCCATATCAACGACAGGTACGATATTAGCCTGATGTGCTCTGGAAGCAACTTCAGGAACTACACCGCCATATAATTTATGGGCTTCTTGATTGGCAATACAATTGCTTAAAATGGTGCCATTATGTAAGATACTGGCAGAAGTATCATCACAAGAGGATTCAATGCCTAGAATGTATGTATTCACTGTAACGTTTTTATTCGATGCTCGTAACGAATTTTAATTCCCTTTTTACGCTCCACAGATTTGCTTTAAACATAATTTTCTTTGAAAAATCAAAGAATGAAAACTCCAAATACAATGTTCAAATCTATAACAAAACCTAAAGGCAACTTATCTGTATCCGCAACTACAAAAGACGAGAACGGTATCTCTTGTTTGATCGCCAAAGGTACAACAATTGAAGGAAAATTTAACAGTGTAGATGACGTAAGAGTTGATGGGATTATTAATGGCGATGTATTTTGTCAAAAACGATTACTTGTTGGTGCAACAGGCTGGATCGATGGTACTATTCATACGCATGATGCTACTATAGGAGGATACGTTAAAGGAAATTTAATTGTGGCTGGTATTTTACGTTTAGAAAGTACCGCTAATATTGAGGGCAATATAGTTGCCAAAGAATTAGAAGTAGTAGAGGGGGCCCAATATAATGGCGCCTGTAAGGTGGGAGATCGGTTTGTGAAAGGGGCAGAGCAGGAAATGGCTATGGTCGCTTAGGCAAGTAATAAGTA
>JALZWC010000009.1 GCA_023300255.1 Saprospiraceae bacterium
CCAATAGTCATATATGGATTTCTCCAAATTAGATAAGCTGCTTTTTGCTGCTTTTTTGAAGACAAAGATAAGAGCAATGTTTTTGATTCTTGGAGGAGTTGATTGCAAGCCGCCTCTTTTCTTAAAACCTTGCCTAAACCAGCAATCATGTCTAGGGCAGCATCAAAATTAGGTACATCACTAATCCAGACAGGATATTTCTCAGCAAGCGCTTCTATTTGATCTTTTTGATTTTCTTCCTTATTGGCTATAATTAAGTCAGGGCGCAACTGATCGACTCGATCAAGGTGTACTTTTTTAGTGCCACCTACAATTGTGATGGCCTTTAAAGCCTCTTTTGGGTGTATACAGAACGTAGTTCTACCAACTATTTGCGCTGCTAAACCTAAGTCAACCAATAATTCTGTAATAGAGGGAACCAAACTGACAATTCGTGTTGGTGTTTCGTTAACATTAAGATTTCTTCCAATTTGATCGAGAAATACGTTATTCATAGGGTAAAAATCGCTATTTTTTGGATACAAACTTTTATTTGAGTTAATAAACTCCTATTTTTAGCCCATTGATTCTGCCTTTCCTTTTTCAATCTGAGTTTGAGACAACTTTTCATCATTACTTTAAGTATCCAAGACTTTTGAGCTTGTTAGAGTATGTATATAATTAAGTATATGTACAAAGGTAATGTTGAATTAAATAGGTTATCTTAAAATTAGATAAGCCTTCCTGACGTTAAAGTAAATAACAAGCAAAGATACACTGGACCTTTTATTAAAATAGTCCAATTGTTTTCTACTCGCTACTAATAGGAGGGAGGTAAGTAGATTGATTCAATTAAGTTGAGCTACTTTTGACCCTTCCAGTATATTATTCACAATTCAGACAGCAATACTATGAGAATACCTCAAATGATCTTCGGGGTACTAATTGGTTTAATTTTGATTCCAATTATGGGATTTAGCCAAAAAGGACTTTTAGAGAAAGCGAACAAACAGTATGAACTTCATAACTTTAAAGAAGCGATTACTACCTACCAACGCTACATTAAAACAGATAGAAATAACATTGTTGCTAAAGGAAATCTAGCGAACAGCCTTAGATATCTAGGTCGACAAAAGGAGGCATTACGCTGGTATAAGGAGATCGTCTTTGCAGGAAAAGACTACCCTGGTTTCCAATTTCAACATGCACTCTTGTTGAAGGAAATGGGCGATTATAAAGGGGCTAGAAAGTTGTTCCTCAATTATGCAGAGAAAAACCCAGATGATGGAATGCATTTTGCGGAGAGTTGCACGATTGCAATAGAAAAGAAATCATCTCCTTCCACTTATGAAATTGTTCAAGAATATGTCAGTAGTGATGCTGCTGATTATGGACCAGCTTTCTTTGGTGATGGGGTAGTCTATAGTTCTTCTAGAATAGATTATAGTGAGAAAGATAAGAAAAGAGATGACCTTAATCAGTTATTTATCTCCAATATTGATTTCAATGGTAATTTAGGAAATCCACAAGTATTTCATCAACGATTTAAAGGATTTAATGAAGGCCCAATCGCTTATTCTCCTGATGGGAAATGGGTAGCGATTACTAAAAATAATTTTATTGACGGGATTCGACAATTACCAGAGACTGGATTAAATCTGAATATATTTATAGCAGAGGTTCTACCAAATGGAGAATGGCAGAAGGAAGTATTTTTCCCATTCAATGGCACTAGCTTCTCTACAGGCTATCCTTCTTTTTCTCCCGATGGCAATTCCTTATATTTTGCATCTGATAGACCTGATGGTTTTGGTGGATTTGATCTTTTCGTATGCCATCGTTCTGGTAATACTTGGACGACACCAGAGAATTTAGGACCAACCGTTAATACGAAAGGCAGTGAAATTACTCCTTTCTACAATGGTGTAGATTTATTTTTTGCATCTGATTGGCATCAAGGAATGGGTGGCTTCGATGTGTTTAGAGCCAGTACTAATGGTACTTATTGGGATAAAATATATAATCTAGATACACAAATCAATTCTTCTAAAGATGATTTCGGATTTATTTATGATAATGGTCGAAATATCGGTTATTTAGTATCTAATAGAGATGGAGGAAAAGGGAAGGAGGATATTTATAAAGTAACTAAAAACACCAATTACGTTGGTAATAATGGTGGCGGTCAAAATAATGGCGGCAACTACGGCGGCGGTCAAAATAATGGCGGCAACTATGGTGGCGGTCAAAATAATGGCGGCAACTATGGTGGCGGCCAAAATAACGGTGGCAACTATGGTGGTGGTCAAAATAATGGCGGCAACTACGGTGGTGGTCAAAATAATGGTGGTAACTACGGTGGTCAAAACAATGGCAATAATCCTTATCCAACAGATGCAAGATCCTTACCTATTGTTGTCTTAGATGAGTATACTATGCGCCCAGTTCCTAATGCAGAAATCGACATGACACCTTGCAATTTGCAAAGGTATTACACGGATAATGCAGGTAGAGTAATGCTTAACATTCCTGCAGGGCTTAATTGTGAAATTTATGTTCGTCAGAATGGTTATGTTACTGGAGCATTACAAATTTCTGGAAATAGTCTACAAGGTGTACAAAGCCAACAAGTACTATTGAGAAATGGAACAGCTACACCACCTGTAGTCAATAATAATAATAACTATCCGTCAGGTACAAATCCACCTGCTACTTCTAATAGTAACTTAATACTAGGAAGAGTACTTGATCCAGCAAACAACAGTGGTATAGAAGGGGTGTATATTAAAGCAGTAAATCAAACAACAGGATCTATATTAGAAACCTCTACAGCAGTTACAGGCGAATATAATTTGAGCTTACGTCCTAATTCTACGTATTTGATTACTTACTCTTTAGCGGGCTTCAAAGGAGCTACAAAGTCGGTAACAGTTGGGAACGTAGTAGATGCTAACTTATTAGGAGGAACTTCTATGCAATATGTTGGCGGTAGCGGCGTAGCAACGAACGTACCACCTACTGTTATTACAGAATCGTCTAAAGGAGGCGGAGGGTCTGTTTCAACAGAAACAGGTATGGCTGGATATTCTGTTCAAGTAGCGGCCTTTAATGCTTCTGATAAGGCAGACTTTAATAAATTTAGAAAACTAGGATCTTATGGAAATGTATACAACCGATATGAGGGGAATACGACTAAAGTAAGAGTGGGTGTTTTTGCTACTAGAGCAGAGGCGAAAGCAGCAGTTGCTAGTATAAAATCAAAAGGCTATAAAGATGCTTTTGTTACTACGGAGTTTAAAAATGGTTTAGGGGAAGGTATTATATTGAATGGATCGAATACTGGCACTGCTATTAGTACAAGTACGACCACTAGTGTACCTACTACGACTACGCCAAGTACATCAGGTGCTGGAACTTATAAAGTACGATTAGCTTCTTATAGAAATCCTCGATTTTTTAACCCAGCTAAAGTAAGCGATTTAGGTACGATAGAAGAACAAGTCAAAGCGCCTTGGACGATTATGTTATTGACGGGTTATCCGAATTTAAGTGAAGCTATCTTTGCTAAAAATAATGCGATTAAGGCGGGTTTCCGTCAAGCGCATGTAGTGCTAGATAATGGATATGAATTGAAAAAAGTTAAGTTCTAATAAGGAGGTAAGTGAAGTAATAAGTATAAAGTAGTAAGTATGAGGGCTACCCGTCTAACATTGTTCCTTGAGTTTAGTTTGC
>JALZWC010000010.1 GCA_023300255.1 Saprospiraceae bacterium
TATATCCAACTAGGTTTTTATAGCGTGGTGGATATATGATGTATGATTTTTGATGTATGATTTTTGATGTATGATTTTTCATACCAAAAACAGAATCGCTAATTTATAAATATACAAAATAAAGAACTGTACAGCCCTATCATCGGGGGGAGTTCCTGCGATAGCAGAACAGTAACAAAAAAAATATGAATTCAACTATACAAAATAATATTATCGGTCTTATCTGCTTACTATTCCTAAGTTCCGCTTACGAAGTACAAGCAGGAAATCCAGATCGACAAGGAGAAGCAGGCGCCTATGAATTGCTAATGAATCCTTGGGCAAGAAGTGCAGGTTTACATACGATGTCTACCTCTATGATTAAAGGAGTAGAGGCGCTGCGATTGAATCCTGCAGGCTTGGCAAGAATCAGTGCTACAGAAATCTTATTTGGTCATGCCCGTTATTTAGAAGGGGCGGATATTAAAATGAATGCCTTTGGTCTGGCCCAAAAAGTAGGGGAGAATGGCACCTTCGGTTTTAGCCTAATGTCATTAGACGTTGGCGAAATTCCAGTGACGACGACCAACCAACCAGAAGGAACAGGAGCTACTTTTTCTCCTAACTTCTTTAATTTAGGTATTTCTTATGCACATACCTTTGAAAATAAAATTTCTGTAGGAATTACCCTAAGAGCTATATCAGAGTCTATTGCAGATTTGTCTGCCTTTGGTTTAGGCATAGATGCAGGGGTACAATATGTAACAGGGCCAGCAGAGAATTTTAAGTTCGGTATTTCTTTAAGAAATATTGGTTCCCGAATGAGTTTTGATGGACAAGGCTTATCTTTTGCAACAGAAAATCCAGATGGGACCTTATCCTATGATATTACGGTAAATCAACGATCCGCAGAGTTTGAGTTACCTTCTGTATTGAATATAGGCATGTCTTATGACTTTAATATGTTGAATAATCATAGAGTAACCATCCTAGGTAACTTTACCTCTAATTCCTTCTCTAGAGACCAATTAGGGGCTGGAGTGGAATATTCTTTAAAGGATATGTTTATGGTGCGAGCAGCCTATAAGGTGGAAGTTGGTGTGAGCGCAGGACGATCTACAGAAAGTTCGGTTTATTCTGGATTGAGTGCAGGGGCGACAATAGAAGTACCTGTAAAGAAGAATGGGACCAATCGATTCGGGATTGATTACGCTTATCGAGCTACACAGCCGTTTAGCGGGACGCATAATATTGCGGTTAGAATTACGCTGTAAAAGTAGCAAAAATACGTGTCGGGTACCTTTGGAAGGTGTAATAATTAATCCTATACCTTTTTACACCAATCTTTTCAAAGCTTAAAAGTATCGCAATTCATTTGAGTGTAAGTTCGAGCCGCTTAGCACCCCTACCTCCACGTCTTGTCATCCCGCAGGGACCTGTACCATTCCTACCTCCACGTATGCTAGGAAATTACACGTAGAGGTAGGGATGGAACAGGTTCCTGCGGAATGAGAAGGCGTAGAGGTAGGGATGGAACAGGTTCCTGCGGAATGACAAGGCGTAGAGGTAGGGATGGAACAGGTTCCTGCGGAATGAGAAGGCGTAGAGGTAGGGATGGTACAGATTCCTGCGGAATGACAAGATGTGGAGGTAGGAACACTACCCCAACTTTGTTTTACAGTTATTGTTTTTTCATTCCTTAAAGTGTATTAAATAAAAAAAATATTACTTTTAACAAACTTTTTAAAAAGTACTAGCGTTTCATTTAACAATAGACGCAAGTACGCTATATTTAGATATATAGGGCAATTGCCATAAAATCTACTATCAATTTATTTAAAATGAAGCAATCCGCAAGCCTCCGCTTAACATAAAAGCCTTTCCTTAAAAAAATCCAGTACCAATTCTAGTACCATTTTATTTAAAAAATTGTATTCAAAAGGTTCCTCTTTCATCACTGTTAGAGGTTTATTTTTTTTAATAAAAGCAGGAAATTTTTATTAGAAAAGGAAAATATTTCACAAATTGAAGAATATTTACTTATTCAATGATAGGGATGCTCATTGTTAATAAACAATATTTACACTAAATTTTTATAGTATGTCAAATTACACATATTTTACCAAAGAAGGCTATGACAAAATCGTAGCAGAATTAGACGAGTTAAAAACCACGGAAAGACAAAAAATAGCTGCAGCCATTGGAGAGGCTAGAGATAAAGGAGATTTGTCGGAGAATGCAGAGTATGATGCAGCCAAAGATGCCCAAGGCTTATTAGAGTTGAAAATAAATGAAATGGAGATCGTGATGGCGAACGCTCGCATCTTAGATGAAAGTGATCTAGATACCTCTAAAGTAACCGTATTTTGCAATGTCAAGATCAAAAATTTGAAATTTAATAAGACCTTGACTTATAAATTAGTATCCGAAACGGAAGCCAACCTAAAAGAAAATAAAATCTCTGTTAGTTCTCCTGTAGGAAAGGGTTTATTAGGCAAGAAGATAGGCGAGAAAGCCGTAATAATAACACCCCGAGGAAACATGGAATTTGAAGTGTTGGATATCTTTATATAAACTATTGTGGAAGTCATAATCTGATTGCTTATACCAATAGTTTCGACACTTATCATTAATAAAAAAAGTAAGAAATAAAGTAGCTCCTTATAATTTTTGAAGATTATCAACGTCATACTACTTCATACTTATTACCTCTTACCTCTTACTTATTACTTTATACTTACTAAATATTTATTCAAAATGGCTAGTATCTTTTCTAAAATAATAACGGGAAAAATCCCTTCTTATAAAATTGCAGAAACAGAAGATTTCTATGCCTTTTTGGATGTATTTCCTATAGCCAAAGGCCACACCTTGGTCGTGCCTAAAAAAGAAGTAGATTACTATTTTGATTTAGACGATGACTTGGTCGCAGGCCTAAACGTATTTGCCAAAAAAATAGCCATCGCTATCAAGAAAACCATTCCTTGTGAAAGAATCGGTACCACCGTTATTGGTTTAGAAGTACCACATGCCCACCTGCATTTAATTCCCATTCACTCTATTCATGATATGAGTTTTGCGAAAGCAAGACTACAATTTTCTAAAGAGGAGTTTGCGCAGATTGCCGCAGATATTCAGGCAAATTTGTGAGCGAATCTGTAGCTTAGACCTCTGGTCTGAGTAAGTAGTCGGACATAAATAAGATGACAATTTAAAGGAGCTTATTTTTTTGCTAGTTGGTTTTAAAAAAGTCGCACATAGCCTAGCTACGTAAGATTTT
>JALZWC010000011.1 GCA_023300255.1 Saprospiraceae bacterium
GTATTTTTTTCTTTTCCCCCTTTCTTTGGATCCCTAGAAGAAACGAACACAATTCCGTCTTGATAAAAAGCAGGACTAAAATCTAGTCTACCAGAATTGACGGCAGATTCATTTTTTATAATAGAATTGGTATGTTTGAAATTTTTGATTTGTTCTATCGCTTCTTTTAAGTTGGCCCCTCGTTCATCACCACCTCCAATACGCTCATTGTACAATGCATAGTATTCTTTAGCTTGCTCGTATTTTTTGTTGCTATGCAATGCTTGGGCATAGTGCAAAAAATGAAGCGGCTCGCTACTTTCTTGTACCACTTGAGAATACCATAGCTCTGCACTAATTACATCATGATTCAGTCGATAGCTATTCGCTATTCGAATTAAGTCTTCTGTAGATAAATTATCTCTATCTTCAAATAAAGGAATAGATGCTTTGTACCCTAGCTTTTTATAGAGGTCATCTGCTTTCTTTTTTTGTGCAAAAGAAAGACTCACGATTAAGAGTAAAATAGTGGTGAGAAGGATATTTTTCATACTTATATTATTACTGTTCAGCAACCATTAGGAACCCTCCCCGACCCTCTCTTAAAAAGGGAGGGGGACGTTGAAAGAGAATATTTCATCTCCGAATTGAGGATTTCATTTCGGAGACGAATTATTCTCTTGCAACGTCTCCCCCTCTTCTTAAGAAGGGGTCGGGGGGAATTCTAAAAAGTGTACTGAATAAAATCTAACTGCTTCTAAAAAAATCGAGGATTGGTATTTCCTGATATTTTCTTTCCAAGACTATACTCTAACATTATTTCATAACTCCCATTATGAAAGTCCTTGACTTGAGATAAGGTATAGTCATAGGCTAAACCTAATTTCAAGTCTTTAGAGAATAAAATTTGTAGAATAAAATCCATAGAATCTCCTGCGCTATTCCGTGTCTGAGTTACAGGTACAGGTAGTGCTGTAGGACTTGCAGGAGTGGTTGTACTAGTTGTTTGTCCAGTGATCCCTCCTAATCTGTAAGTAACCCCTATATTGAATAAATCTAGGAAAACTAAGCCCGCATGAATATCTATATCTATTGGCGCATTTGGGGTATATTTAATTAAGCCATCTGGCTTAAATTTAATATTATCCGTTAGCGGAATAATTCCTCCAATCATAAATAAGCTGTGTCGCTCTTCTATGGAATAAGCGGTATTTGCAGCAGTCGCTCCCACAAAAGTTAAATCCCCTCTTAGTAATCTAGGTAAAGAACCGCCTACATAAAATTGATCGGTATGATAATACGCACCTAAGCCTATATTTGGAAGAAACTTCACATCTCCTGAATTCCCATATAGAGGATCAGCAGAATTAATGGAAGAGACCCCAAACCAATTTACTCTATAACTTCTCATTAAGGCTTGTAAGCCTAAAGACAGGTGTCCTTTTCCTAATGGTATCCGATACGCATATTGTAAATTATAAAACCAAGAATTAGTAGGTCCAATTTCATCGTGATGAACCGATAATCCTATCCCCACTTTATCTCCTAAAATGGGGGTATGAAAACTAAAACTTTGACTAACTGGTGCGCCATCCAATTCCACCCATTGTGTTCGATATAAGGCAGAAAAAGTCGGTGCCCCTTTACTTCCAGCATAGGCTGGATTAAGGGCTATTTTATTAAACATAAATTGCGTGTACTGGACGTATTGTTGTGCATCCAGTTGAAGCGCCAAGCTTAGCAAAATTGTAAATAGGTATGTTTTTTTCATAAAAAATAGGTTTAAAACCCTATAGGTTTTAGAATAGAGAAGCGAGAGTAGAGAATAGAGACTTATTTCGTTCAAAATTAGATGCGATTTCATTGTTTCCTAGTTATTTTTAACAACCACTAGGAACCCTCCCCGACCCTCCCTTAAAAAGGGAGGGGGCATCTCCGAAACGAAATCCTCAATTCAGAGACGAAATATTCTCCCGCAACGTCTCCCCCTCTTCCTAAGAGGGGGGCGGGGGGAGTTCTGGCTTGTGCACTGAATAGTTACGTTTCCATACAAAACACGTCTCTGCTCTCTATTCTCTACTCTCTTGTCTAAAATTATCTCTGCAAGAATATATAGCCACTTAGCGTTGTTCCAGCAGGATCATTGACTCTTAGTATATAATAATAAGTTCCAGCTGGTAGAATTGCTCCGTTATAAGTACCTTCCCAATCATTTTGATAGTTATCTGAGAAGTAAATTTCATCCCCATATCTATTATAAATGGATAGAGAACTATTCGGATGATTAGCCAAACATGGTACTATAAAAGCATCATTGAATCCATCATTATTTGGGGTAACAAATTCACCTGCAAAACAATCTACATCTTCTCCGATAACAATAGTGCTAATTGCTTCTGCACATAAATCAGGACATTCTTTTTGGCAAATTTGATAAGTAAAAGATTCTACGCCTACCGCATTTTCATTCGGAATATAAGTATAGATTCCTAAGCCGTTTGGAATAACCCGACCCAATTGTAAATCAGTTAAAATAGTAATCGTTGCATCTGTAGATTGAATAAAATCATTCTCTAGTAAATTGATGTCTTGGATTTCATTCATGCCTAAGTTGTAAAAATCTTCTGTAGCTATTGGTGCTACATTATGAGAGACGCTTAAGGTATCAGAAGAAATCACCCCACAATTATCTGCCGCCAAAGACCAAACAAATGTATTGGTGCCTGATTGTAAATCGGTCACTAGAGACTTCGGATGATTCGGATCAATAATTCTTGCATCCGTATCTATTGCTGTCCAGAAACCATTTGTCGATTGAGGAGTCGTAGCCGTTAGATTTACTTCTGACTCACAAGCGAAAAGTGTCCCAGTAGTATGTGCTAATTCTTTCGTTGGATTTTCAATTTCTACTGTTGTAAATACTTGTTCTACAATCCCTTCTCCTGTGTAAGCATCAGACGTACAATCCCCTACAGAAGCTAATACATAATAGCCCCCCGCATCCCTTATATCTACACTTGACAAGGTTAAAGATTCTCCCGAACCAATAAACTCATTACTCTCTTGCTTGAACCATTCATAGGTATTCCCTTGTACTGGATTGGCGATATATAATCGCAAATCATTACCTGCACATACAGGCCCTGTATTAGCGGCAAAAGGTTGACTAGGACTTCCTTGAATCCCCACCTCGATACTACTAATAGCAGAAGCGCAATCATCTTTGACAACACTCAAGGAATAAGTTCCAGCATGTAGCATCGTCGCATTATTAATGATTGGATTGTGTATATTCGAAGAGAATCCAGCAGGTCCAACCCAACGATAACTAAGTAATGGATCATAAGCTGTTTCTAATAAAATTGGTTCTCCTTCACATAGCGGCGCATCCGTAGATCCATTCGCTGCAACTGCAGGCGCTGATGGGAGGGAGTTGACGATTACTGCTATTGGAGGGGATGTTAGAGATCCACAACCATTGACGTATACTTTAACCGTATAATCTCCTTCATTTATTTCTGCTGCGCTAGGAATTACTAAATCTT
>JALZWC010000012.1 GCA_023300255.1 Saprospiraceae bacterium
GCTAGTTTCCGATGCTCTTGGATCAAAAAGAATCACCTTTCCACCTCTATTTTGAATAGCTTTTATTTTTTCAATAGGACCACAGCCACTCATGATACTTCCATTGGAAGCAATAGGATTTGCTCCAAACATAATGAAGTAATCGGTTCTATCTATATCTGGGATAGGCATATTAAAAGCATGACCAAACATATGGTAGCCAATAAAATGATGCGGCAATTGGTCCATCGTAGTAGGGGAGAAGAAGTACTTTGTTCCAAGACTTCGACGTAATTCTCCCGAAAACAACATCATTCCAAAATTATGAACGGTAGGATTTCCCAAGTATATGCTTACAGCATCATTACCATATTTTTCTCTGATAGCATTGATCTTTTCTCCAACTATATCGAGCGCAACTGGCCAAGAAATTTCTTCCCATTCCCCATTTTCTTTTTTGCGTAATGGCGTTTTCAAGCGGTCAGGATCTTCATGCACTTTATGTATTAATGCGCCCTTTGGACATATACTTCCTTTACTAAATGGGTCCTTAACATCCCCTTTGACCGAAATAACTTCCTGTCCATTATGCTCAATTTCTAATCCGCACATCGCTTCACATAGATTGCAAACTCGATAATGTTTTTTGGTAGTTGACATGCTATCTGATATTTAATTGAGTATAAAACAATGTAGAGGCAAGTTCGAGCCGCCTAGCATTCCTACATCTACGCCTTGTCATTCCGTAGGAATCTGTACAATCCCTACATCCACACGCCCTTTGCCTAATATTAGAGGAGGTAGGAACGTTACAGATTCCTTCGGAATGACAAGACGTGGAGGTAGGGATGCTGGCCCAACTTTATTTTACACTCTATTTAATTTTAAAAAAGATTACTTAAAAAGAGAAAAATTTCAAGACAATCAAAAAGGTGCAAAAGCCTAATGAAAGATAACACATAGGTGTTCCATTAGAGGTACGCGGGCAAATTACTTTGCCAGATAATTCCGTCAATGACCCTGATAGTGCTAAAAGAAAAGGTACGGCCATAAAACCGTAGTATCCATAGGATGCATAGGGCGTTTCGATACCTGTTACTTGTGTAAGTAGTGTTGCTATAAAGAAAACAACGACAAAGTAACAAGCAGGAATGCCAAGTACTTTTGGGCAAATATTCTTTTGCTGATAGTCTTTTCTAGAGAGCATAAAAGAACCGTAAATAACAAAGAGTAAAGTTGCTATGATGAGGTAATTCATAATGATAGATTAATAGGAACTATTTAAAAAATGTAGTTGACAATTTTACCACGGATTCACGGATTAGGCTAATTAAAACGCTTACAATTCGTGGGAAAAAATAAAAATAGTGTTAACCACTCTGATAAAATTGTCGATTATTTGATAGTAGGGATTTATCTGTATTTTCCTTCTACGGATATTCAATAGTAACTTTTTCTGTAAGTGGGTGAGCTTGGCAAGTTAGAATATAGCCGTCTTCTTTTTCGTCATCTTCCAAACCAATAGATACATCCATCACTACCTCTCCTTCTACTAATTTAGCCATACAAGTAGAACAAGTGCCACTCAAACAGGAATAAGGCGGTTCAATGTTTTTATCTAACAAGGCTTGTACGATATTGGTAGAATCTGTTATTTGTAGATCAATTTCTTGCCCATCTAATTTTACTTTTACGGTTGCATTAATTTGTTCTCTATCAGTACTAGCAATTATTTCTTCGGAAGAGACAGGTGCGGTAAAATATTCACGATGTATGAGGTCTTTTTCAATTTGTAGATTCAATAAATTTTCATAAGTTGCCTCGATCATAGGATTCGGACCACAGATAAAATAACCATCCACTGGTGTATTTTGAGTAGTATTATTTTTTATGAAAGTAGCAATACTTTTTTTATCTACTCTACCAGTTGCACCTGTCCAGGATACCGTTGGGGATTGAAGAAAACTAAACATTCCTTTTGGTTGAATCTTTTTAGGTCGGCTGAGTAGGTAGTTGAGTTTGAATCTATTCTTATAGACTAACTGCAGTCTATCTAATTTTCTTTGAAAAAGAATATTATCCTCATCTCGATTACCATATAATAGATGACAGACAGTTTGAGGTTCACTTTCCAATATAGAACCAATCATGGACATCAATGGAGTAATACCACTACCTGCTCCAAAAAAGAAATATTGGCGTTGCCCTTGTTCCTTCAAAGTCAGTTTGAAATGTCCATTGGGCGGAAGTACATCAAAAGTATTTCCTACCTTAATCTCGTCATTCAGATAATTAGAGACTAAGCCTTGGTCTATTCGTTTGACTAGAATATTGATAGTTGGTTCATGGGTGGCCGAACAAATAGAATATGCCCTGCGCACTTTTTCACCATTTATAGTCAAGCTGATCGTTAAGTATTGCCCAGGTTCAAATTGGAATATTTCCTTTTTATTTTCGGGAATTTTAAATCCTATTTGAACAGCAGTAGCTGTTACTTGTCGAACAGTAGCTACTTTTAAATTATGAAATTGAATAGGCATGTAGCATTTTTTGAGGTTAGTTAATGATCAAAGAACATTAATTTTATTTGGACTTAAGCCAAGCAAATTTAGAAGCAAGTAGCGATAAGCAAATTGCCAACGAAATAAAACACATTGGCGTACCTCCTGCTGTACGAGGACATTTTGCGGTACCTGTTAGCTCTCCAATTGTACCTGTAGAAGCGATTAAAGTGACGATTCCAACAAATAGGAAAAAGATCCAATTACCACTTGAGCGAGGTATAAGATGACCAATTAGTGCGGCACTAAAACAAGCTAGCACAATATAGCAAGCAGGAATACCCAGTATTTTAGGACATACATCACCCACTTCCCAGTCATTCATAGATAAACCAGCAGAACCATAAATAGCAAGCAATAAAATAGATATGATTAAAACATAAAAGATGTTTTTCATTTTAATTTGTCTTTACGCAGCGATTGAACATTCAAATTAGAACAGAGAGCAGAGAATAGAGAACAGAGACAGATTTCGTTTGCGAATAACGAAATTTGGTCATTTTTTAACGGAATACATCTCTATTCTCTATTCTCTATTCTCTATTCTCTACTCTCTGTTCTCTATTCTACAAATTATACGGTAGCAAATTACTTAATTGGAATAAAGCAATGAGTATCGTGTGGTCGCTTGAAAAAGAACCAATATAATAAGCCAATAGTCGCTAAAACACCAATCGTTTCAAGAGAATGATCCCCTAAGAAAGTCAATTTCTCGATCATTAGATCGGCACAAAAATACCCCAAGCCTCCAATAATGGCAGTCCATAAAGCAACACCAATAGCGCTATGTAAAGCAAATCTGGCATAAGAAACATTCTTCAAACCAGATAGCATAATGATCACCGAGCCAAAGCCATAGGCTAAACGATAAATGGTCATATATAAGAATGGATTCTTATTAAACCATCCAGAAGCACTATCTAATTTAGCCTGTAGTTTTGGTTTTTTACTAAGGAGTTTTTGCCCTTGTTTTTTTACTATTAAAAACTGAATAGAGTCTCGTACGAAGGCACCGAAAAAGGCAGCCAACAAGCCTCCGTATAAATTGAAATATCCTAACTTAGCACTTACGATAGAGGTGATTAATAGCATTTCTCCTTCTATAAGCGTGCCTAAAAAACTAGCTAAATAGCCGCATGTTTCATATAATCCTTCTAGCATTTTATATTGTATTTACCGCATTTACTTTTGGACTGGCTATGATTTGAGTAGTGCCATTTGGAAGAGCTATACTAATAGAAGAGACCTCCGTATCTGTGCCTAATCCAAATGTAACCGTGGAAGTTTGATCACTACCCAAGCCTTCACCAATGACGTAGGCATCTGTTAGTGTAGAACCATCCTTTTTCGTTACGGTAATAGTTGAGCCAACATATTTAACCGTTTCAGGAAGTCGAACCGCAATATAATTGGCATCTCCACCTTTGTTCAACAGCACACGGAATGGACCTTGTAAATTCGAAAATAATAAATCAGGATACCCATCTTGGTTGAAGTCACTAGATAGAGGAGTGATACCATAATTCTTATTGATTGCTCCCGCTTGATCTTCCACCGATGCGAAAGTGCCATTAGCTCGTTGCACCAAAACCCTGCCTGGTAATTTAAATAATTTATGAGGTGGGAAGTCTACATAATTTTGTGCTACCACAAGATCTTGTCGACCATCTAAATTTAAATCTTGAAAGAGCGCTCCCCATGAAAATTCAAAATCCGCTACTTTGGTTTCTTTTCCTACATCTGTAAAATTAAAATTTCCTCCATTCTTAAATAACATCCATTCTTTAATGAAAACATCGTCCTCTGCTAAATCTCCTCTAGCTAAAAATACTGGAACAGAACTACCTGTATTAGAGAAAAAGAAATCCATGTAACCATTGTTATCATAATCTCCTACTGCAATCCCCATTGGGTAAGCATATTTACCAGTAGTTGGATTCTCTTTCAAACTAAATTTTTGTCCTGCTTCATTCTTATAGGTTCTTGCTTCGCCTGTATCATGCGCTGCAACTAAATCGAGCCAACCGTCTTTATCCATGTCGATGAATATTCCCATGAATGTATTATGGATATAAGTTAACCCATATTGTTCCGTTACATCTTCGAAGGTATTATCTCCTTTGTTAAGCATTAGCAAACTGGAACCTCCATAATTAAAATCCTTGAAGGTGGTTTGCCCTTCCATTTTGTCTTTTCTGATATAATTACTCACGAACATATCAGCATGACCATCTCTGTTTATATCTCCAAAAGTGACCCCTGCACAGATAGATTTATCATTAAATGGAATAGCTATTTTGGTAGATTCAAAACCAGAACCAGTATTGCGATACCACAATAAGCCTTCCTTAGTAGATAAAAATAAATCAACATTCCCGTCACTATCTAAATCGAAGGATACTGCCCCATAAGAACTATTCGTTTCAGAACTAGCAGGTAAAGTAAAATTCGATTTTTCAAATGCACCGTTCTTATAGGCAAATAGCCCATCTTGTTGCCCCAATCCTCCACCAACAAATACTTCATCAATACCGTCGTTATCTACATCTATTAAAGCTGATGCCATTAATGGTAGCGTTGTTTCGCTGTTAAATTTGTTTGTAAAAGGAAAGTCTACAGCTTGGAAGACAGGAATTTCTTCTTTAGGAACAGAGTAATCACAAGCATGAAAATCCTTGCCATAATTGCTGCTTGGAGCATCAGCTATAGCATTAGTTCCTGAAAATTTACCCCAAATAGTTTCTTGGTAAGGATTCTTGGTGTCTCCCTGAAAGTAGAAAAAAGCGCCTGCCGCAATTAATATAATAAGGCCAAGAAGGAAAAATAGAATTTTTTTCATGTTGTTTTATTTTTCGTAATAGGTTATAAGTAAGTTTAAATTTTTACTTACCGATAATCAATTTTTAAAAAGTTTAGCTTTGAATAAAATCAGATACTTCGTCCGCTAAGGAATGAGGAGATAATAAATGTTACAAGTTGGGTTCGTCATTTTTCTGTCTTAAGAAGCCAAAAAACTAGTGCATAGCAGGGCTACGGACTCTTTTTTTGGCTTTCTAAGACTGGAAAAGGGCAAGCCAAGTT
>JALZWC010000013.1 GCA_023300255.1 Saprospiraceae bacterium
TGCACTTGGCTCCGTTGACTCATCACAACTTAATGTTAAGTCTGCTGGACAATCCAATACTGGTGCACTATCATCTATTACTGTGATTATTTGCTCACAGGTTGTCTCGTTACCACAGGCATCTACTGCTTTCCATGTTCTGATATAACTTCCTGCTATACCGCCACAATCGCTTAAGTCACCACCATTCTGATCTTCAAATGTGATCGTTATGTTTTCTGTCGTTGTACAATTATCTGTTGCTGTTGCTTCGCCTGTTGCTGCTGGTGTTTGGTCTTCATCACAACTTACTGTAATATCTGCTACACAAGTGATTACTGGTGCCGTATCATCTATTACTGTGATGATTTGCTCACAAGTCGTTTCATTTCCACATTCATCTACTGCTTTCCAAGTTCTGATGTAACTGCCTGCTGTGCCACCACAGTCGCCTAAGTCACCACCATTCTGATCTTCAAATGTGATTGTAATATTCGTTACCTCACTACAGTTATCTGTTGCTGTTGCTTCGCCTGTTGCTGCTGGTGTTTGGTCAGCATCACAACTTACTGTGATATCTGCAACACAAGTAATTACTGGTGCCGTATCATCGATCACTGTAATAATTTGCTCGCAAGTGGCTTCATTACCACAAGCATCTACTGCTTTCCATGTTCTTACTATTACGCCTGCATTACCACCACATTCCGATGCTGTTCGACCATCTTGGTCTTCATAAGAAACTGTTATATCTGCTGTCGCTGTACAGTTATCAGCTGCGATTGCCTCGCCACCTGCTATACTTGGATCGGTTGATTGATCACAACTTAATGTTACATCTGGTGGGCAGATTAAGTTTGGTATTTCCTCATCCACAATCGTAATGATTTGTGTACAAGTCGTTTCATTACCACACTCATCTGTTGCCGTCCAAACTCTAGTAATCACTCCTGCCAATCCGCCACAATCACTAAGAACACCACCGTTTTGGTCTTCAAAAGTAACTGTGATATTATTTTCTCCGCTACAGTTATCTGTTGCTGTTGCCTCTCCTGTACCACTAGGTGTGCTGTCTTCCTCACAACTAATTGTTACATCAGGTACACAAGTAATTTCTGGACTTGTAATATCTACTACGTGAATTATTTGCTCGCAAATTTCCACATTTCCACATTCATCCTCTGCAGTCCATGTTCTTACTATTGTTCCTTGGTGACCGCCGCATTCTGATAATACTGCATTATCTCTGTCTGTATAAGTAATTATAATATTATTCTCTTCACTACAATTATCTGTTGCTGTTGCTTGTCCTGTATTAGAAGGCTCAATTGATTCCTCACAATTGATCGTCAATTCAGTAGGACAAGTAAGCATTGGTGCTACATCATCTTTGATTGTAATGATTTGCTCACACGTCGCTTCATTACCACAAGCATCTACTGCTTTCCATATTCTTGTGATCGTTCCTGAATTACCACCACAATCTTTTAAAGCACCGCCATTCACATCTTCAAATGTAATGGTGATATCTTCTGTTGCTGTACAATTGTCCGCTGCGATTGCGCTACCTCCTGCTATACTTGGATCTGTTTCTTGGTCACAATTTAATGTTACATCTGGTGGACAGATGAGGTTTGGCATCTCGTCATCAATTACTGTGATGATTTGCTCACAGGTTGATTCATTGCCACATTCATCTACTGCCTTCCATACTCTGATGATAGAACCAGTTGTTCCACCACAATCTGTTAATGGTCCACCGTCTCTATCTTCAAACGTGATGGTGATATTCGTTGCATCACTACAATTATCTGTTGCAGTTGCCTCGCCAGTATTAGCTGGTGCGATATCTTCATCACAAGAAATTGTAATATCTGCTGCACAAGTAATCTCTGGTGCGCTATCATCTTTGATCGTAATGATTTGCTCACATGTTGATTCATTACCACAAGCATCTACTGCTTTCCATGTTCTAATAATCACGCCTGCGTTACCGCCACAATCTGCTAATACACCACCATCACTATCTGTGTAGGTGATTGTAATCGCCTCTGTTGCTGTACAGTTATCTATTGCGGTTGCTTCTCCTGCTTCTGCACTTGGCTCTGTTGATTCATCACAACTTAAAGTCAAGTCTGCTGGACAATCCAATACTGGTGCGCTTTCATCAACTACTGTAATGATTTGCTCACAGATAGATTCATTACCACACTCATCAACTGCTGTCCAAACTCTTGTTATCGTTCCTGCTAAACCACCACAATCTGCTAAGACACCATCATTAGTATCTTCGAATGTAATCGTTATATCTTCTGCTAAAGTACAGTTATCTGTTGCTGTTGCTAAGCCTGTATTATCTGGTGCTGTCGAGTCTTCACAGTTAACCGTGATACTCGCTGCACAAGTTAATTCTACTTCCGTAACATCTTGTACTGTAATTATTTGAACTACTTCGTCTTTATTACCACACTCATCTTCTGCTACCCAAGTTCTAGTAATCACTCTTGCATTTGCACAATCTCCAGCGACTTCATCGTCTGTCATTGTAAGCGTTACCTCTCCACAGTTATCAGTAACTGTTGGCTCATCTGTTGGTAAGGCATCACTACATTCTATCGTTACGTCTACTGGTACATTTGTAAATACTGGAACAGATGTATCTTCAATCGTAATAACTTGTGTTGCCGAACTAGCATTATCACAATCATCTGTTACGGTCCAAGTTCTAGTAATCGTATAAGTGTATTGGCTACAAGCATCTCCTTCGCCTTGCGTACTTACTTCTTCTAAAACAATTGTGAAATTGTCATTAGAGAAATCCGTAGCCGTAATATCTACATCAATAGTAGGTTGCGTTGGTACGTCTTCGCTACATTCTATTGTAATATCACTTGGAATACCTGCTAACTCAGGAGCGATGTCATCACATACTTCTACTGGCGCAATATCTTGATCATCCTCATCTGTTGCACCATCATCATCGATTTCATCATCTACTAAATTATCATTCGTATTATCTGTATCAGGCGTAGAATCTATATCGGTTGGATTATTTCCAAATTCATCTTCTGCTCCTGAAATTTCTGCGAAATTATTATAAGTATCTGTAGTAACCCCTGCTTGTACTTGTAGTACCACTTCGATGATCGTAGAGCTACCTGCTGCAATTGGTCCGTTGACAGAATTTGTCAAAGTAGTACCTGCTGCGCTCCAACCATTGTTATCATTTGGACTTAACTCAAATAATTCTGGTAAGTAATCTACTACATCAATATTAGAAGCTGGAACGGTACCTTGATTGAAAATTTCAATTTGATAAGTTACATCGTCTCCTGGCTTAACTGGTGTTACTTGGTCTGTTGTTTTTCTTAATGCTAGATCAAATACTTCTACTTCAATTGGTTCAATATCCGAATCATCCTCATCTCCATTTTCATTATCAATCGCATCGTTTTCTGTAGGATCATTTGTAGGATCATTATCTGTAGTCGAATCAATATCATCCGCTGGATCTCCATCTTCATCAGATGCAGAAGTAATTTCTGCAACATTGTTAACGGTTCCTTGGAAGCTTTGCTCTACTACAAAAGATATATCCACAGATTCACTAGCACCTGGTGCTAAAGGGCCAGCAATAGTTATGCTTGTTGGGCCTGTTGGTGTTAAACCTTCTGGTGTATAATCCTCAATTTGAATATTTGTTGCAGCTATCGTTCCTTGGTTAAACACCTCTATAGTAAAGGTAATCGTCTCCCCAGGATATACTCTGTTGTCTTCTCCTTGTGCTAATGACTTTCTCAATGCTAAATCAAATGTTTCTACTTTGATATCTTCAGGATCGGCATCATCTTCATCTTCTCCATCTCTTCCGTTACCACCTGCGTTGTCATCATCATCTGAATTAACCTCGCCTCCTGTATCATTATCTACATCGCTATCTGGTGTAGAATCTATATCCTCTACTGCTGCTCCAGTATCATC
>JALZWC010000014.1 GCA_023300255.1 Saprospiraceae bacterium
AAAACAATTCTGGGGCAGCCAATTAATTCATCCGATCACTTCCAGTGGTCGGATGAGACGTCCAGCTTGATCCGACCACTGGAAGTGATCAGACCAATTGGGTTGGAATGGCCCCTACTTTGTTTTACACTCAAATTAATAAATTACTCCATTAAACCATCTTACTACGTTTCACTAAATAAGCCTGTAAAACAGGTTTAAATCCTTCCTGAATATCTGCTTCTACAAAGTCAACTTTATATTGGAGGCATTTTATCTTTAATTCTTCTTTAAAGGATTTTACCTGTTTTTGATATTGCTCTTTTACTTGATTTGATTGTAGTCTAACTTCCTCCCCTGTTTCCATATCTACGAATAAATACGGTCGATTTTTATATTCGAAGTCTATCTCCAATTTTTTATCCACTACATGAAATAAGACAACTTCATGTTTGTTATGCTTTAAATGCTGAAGCGCAGAGAATAGCTGATCTGTTCGTTCACTATGTTCAAACATATCACTGAAAATGACTACGAGAGAGCGTCGATGTATACTTTCTGAAATTTGATGTAATGCTTTGGCGGCGGAAGTCGTCTTATTATCTTCGGGGTTATTGAGTAATTTATCAAGTTGAGTTAGTAATAAGCGATAATGAATAGTACTAGATTTGGCTTTAGTATGGGTCCTTAAATCGCTATCGAAAACACTCAAGCCAAAAGCATCTCGCTGTTTTTTTAATAAGTTCATTAAGGCAGCAGCACCTAATGCGGAGAATTGTAGTTTGTTTGCCTCCTGATCTTTTGGAAAATACATAGAAGAAGAGGCATCTATTACAATTTGACAGCGCAAGTTTGTTTCTTCTTCAAATCGCTTTGTGAATAGCTTATTTGTTCTAGCATATACCTTCCAGTCAATGTTTTTAGTTGGCTCTCCGGGGTTATAAATCCGATGTTCCGCAAATTCTACAGAAAAACCATGAAATGGACTCTTATGTAAACCAATAATAAACCCTTCCACTACTTGCTTGGCTAGTAATTCTAAATTTCCTAGGTCTCTAACTTCAAAATTGTCTAGTAACTTCATGTATATGTGGTGTATAATTGACTTAAGTAAGTACATGGACCAAATTAAACGTAATACCTAAACACATAGGCACATAGTATACATAGTCTATGTGCTCTATGTGTCTATGTGTTTAGATAAAATTCTAATTGTGTTCTTTATTTTTGTCCTAGTACTTACTTACAAAGATGTATATTAATTCTATTAAACGAAAAACCACGCCGAATGTGTCTATATAGACTCAATAAAAGAAGCCTTTATTTTGATCAATACAAAATAAAGGCTTCTAATATAGATTATATATGCTGAAAAACTTATTTACTAAGCTAAAGCAGCATCAATTTTCTCTGCTAAAGTAGCTTTAGAAGTCATACCCACATGCTTATCTACTACTTCACCATCCTTTAGGATAATGATCGTAGGGATACTTCTAACACCGTATTTCATGGCAGTTTCTGGATTATTATCCACATTCAACTTACCCACAGTAGCTTTACCAGAATAAGTAGTCGCTAATTCTTCAATGATTGGCGTAATAGCCTTACAAGGACCACACCATTCTGCCCAAAAATCAATAACAGATACCTTACCACTCTTCAATGCAGCTGCATCGAAATTACCGTCTGTAAATTTAAATGGACCGGCAGGTACTTCTGTTGCTGCAACTGGTGCTGGAGTAGCAGTTGCTAAAACGGCTTCAATTTTCTCTGCTAATTTCACCTTAGAAGTTAAGCCGACTTGCTTGTCAACAATCTCTCCATCCTTAAGGATTAAAATAGTAGGAATACTTCTTACTCCATAAGAAGCTGCTACTTGTGGATTATTATCTACATTTAATTTTCCTACTTGTACCTTTCCTTCGTACTCCTTCGCTAACTCTTCAATTATAGGAGTAAGCATTTTACAAGGGCCACACCATTCTGCCCAAAAGTCAACCAATGAGATATTACCTGCTGCTAAAGCGGTATCTTTGAAATTGGAGTCTGTGAATTCGAAAGCCATGATTTTATTTTATTGCTTTGATAAATTTGACCTTATTTTTTCATTATTATTAAAATAGGTCTTACTTGATAAGAACTTTAATATAACTGTAATTCTAACGCTAGAGTAGCATTAAAAGTTTGCAAACTTACGGATTAAGGTATTGTTAAAGTTATTTTTGCGGTAAACAAGTACAAAAAAATAGGAAACTGCCCAAAAAGTACTACTTGTGGGCTTTGGGACTTTGCTAAAATGAGATCCTTTATCCTAGAATTACCCACATTATTTACTTTTTGTAATTACTATCGACTTTAAAAGGTAGGCACAAAGGCACGAAGGCACAAATGTACTTAAGTAGTCGGACAGATTTATTAGCATTTTTTAAGCCTATCTTTTTCTGTCATTTTCCTTTTAAAAATACTTCCGTATATACACAAAAAGCAATTGAAAACGGTGACGGTCTTCCAGACCTATGAAAATAGGAAAACGTTGAAATACTACAAACGGATTCGGTCTTCCAGACC
>JALZWC010000015.1 GCA_023300255.1 Saprospiraceae bacterium
GATCTTCCTGGTGAACCATTAATAAACGATCCACTTAAATCATCAGAAGCTTTCCAATGTGGGGCAATTGCATTGTCTACTATAGGATCTACTAGCGCTAATGTTGCGCCGCCGCCGTCTGGTGCTGTCGCCCAAGGTATTTCGTCATCATAAACAACATAATCCACCAAGCACTTACTATCATCAAAAAGAGACAATCGTTCTCCTTTATTACTTAAAGAAAAAGGAAGGTCGCCTATGAATATTCCAGAAGGAATAGTCGTAAAAGCATTATTAAAAAACGTCTCGTCCTCTACCAACAGCAAATAACCTTCTGCTGGAATACTAACTCCTTGCGGAAATACATATTCCCCATCTTGATTATAAAATGTCCATCGGGAAAGGTCAACTGCATTAGGAGTAGGGTTATATAATTCAACCCAATCTCCAGCATCGAAATTAATATTATCAGAATTATAATTGATTTCATTAATGACAATGGAAGTAGTAGTAGAATTACAAATTCGAGAATTCTCTCCACCAGGTGTCCCATTTATATCATCAGAACGAAACCAGTTTAATGGATTCATTTGATTAAAAGAAGGATGCAACAATTCTAGGGAATATCCTTGTCCATCAGGAACTTCGTCCCAAGGCTTTTTATCATTATAAAAAATAGAATCGATATTTTGTTGTAGCGGATTTTGTAAAACTAGACTTTCTCCATCTTTATCTAGACCGCTATTCTCCCATTGAAAAACTTGATACCCATTGCCGTCGTATTGAGTCGCGTCTTCTGCAATTAGGATATATTCATTAGCTGCAATCGTAGTTCCATCAGGAAAGGTGAAACAGATTCCTTCACTAAATTGGTACTGGTCAAGCATACGAGATTGACTATCAGGATTATAGATTTCGACAAACTCTTTTCTATTAATAGTATCATTAGGATGGTAATGAATTTCATTAATGATAAGATCTATCGCAGCTTCAAATACGGGTGTAAGTGTGGTATTCGTATTAAAAGATTGATATAGAATAGCATCCGTATTTTCAGTTTCTAGCCAATGAGAAAAACGATACCCAACATTTGGGATTGCATGAATTTTAAGAGGGACATCATTGTGATACATCCCCGTATAAGCTAAAGGAAGCTCAAAGGCATTACTATGAAGACTCACCTTTCCATTAGTTGCTGCCGTAACATTAATAGTAAGATCGAATCGACCATCTACATTCAGTACACTATCCATCATTGTTCTCATATAGCCAGGACGAATTTTAAAAAAATCATTGTGAAAATTTACGGTGGTATCCCATCTGACGTAATCCCAGCCACCCCATTTATCAGCGTCCGCTTGAATTTCAGTACCAACCTCATTTTTCATATTATTAAAAATAGTCTCTGTACGAGTGGTATCCCATACCGTATTAATATAGGTATTACAACGTTGTATATATTCCGCTTTGAATTTCTCATTTTCCATTAACTGTCTAATGAAATTAGCAGCTACAGGATTTCTTTGACGAATGCCTGTATCCGTAATCAACTTTTCTAATAATGTGATATTAGTAGCTGCTCCTCCTGCAGAAAAATGATCAAGATCAGACATCAACCATCTCCATTTTCCATCAGATGAACGCGCTCGCCATGCTCTCAAGTTATTACCAGGCCAATCCCAATTATTGAAATAAACATTTGAAATAATATAATCGAGGTAAGAATCAATATCTATTTTTGTTTCTACATATTCATAATGACTGTCTTCTGCGAGGGAATTATTTGTCATATAATCATCCAAAGCATGATAAGCTATGTTATCTCCTTGCTTTACTGACTCTACAATCCAATGCCAGTCTGAAGCATCTGCTTTTGGTAATTTTATAATATCAATATTATCTGCATCTAGTTTGGGGTAATGTGTTTTTACATATCCAGAATTCACTCTATCTCGAATATTATAAAATCCCCAATATTCATTATTTAAATATACAGCGACAGGCCTTGAAGATTGCTGGTCAATATCTAGTTCGTCTTCTATTAATTTTTGACGAAATGCGTCTACAATTCTCCAATTCGCATTATAACTTCCTCCTGAACGAATTTTAAATCCTTCCCATTCAGTTTCTTCTTTATTGTCAAAAAGTTTATACTCTAAAGTGCCTATTCCATATTCTTTTTTAAAAGAAACATTAAATGATTTTTGATCACTTCTTCGACTACAACCTCCAGATATAGATAAACCACATCCTTCATTAAATGCAATAGTACCATCTTTTTCATAGAGGGTTACATTGCCTTGATATTCCCAGTCTTGGTTATAATTTTTAGGCGGAACATCTTCAAATGTACAAGGACCAATTGTGCCATTGGTTCCATCTGTATACATTCCAATTTCGTCATCCCATAAATAAATTGGGTCAATAGTAACATGAAGAATTGCCAATTGAGTAGTTGGATTCAGTATATAGGAATTAGATTGAATCTGGCTATTGGTCGATCCACTTTTTGTAGCTATTGCCTTAATAGATTTAGTGGAGTCAATGGTAAAAGAATCATTATATAAGTAATCAGAAGTAGTAGGTTCGCTTCCATCAGTTGTATAATAAATAGTTGTACCTACCTCAGCTGACATACTAATAGCTTGAGTTCCTGTATAAATCCCACTCGCAGGTGTAATCACAGGTTGACTCAATTGAGGCTGACTTGCTGAATTGGTTATATTAGGACTAGGAGTAGAAAATACTACCCAAATATTTCCTCCATCTTGTAAACGACCATAAGAATAATCATCCCCCATTGCGGGAAATGTAACTTCATCTTCTAAAGTTGTTCCATCCGTATGGTATAGATGAACACTTCCACCACTTGCACTTAATTTGAAGTTGGTATGATTTGCTCCTTGCTCCGTATCATTATCCGCCCAAAAAATTAAATACCCATTGGCAGGAACTGTGGTTAATGCAGCATTAGAAGTAGGAATGATATATTGAGTTGGATCTAGTGGATCATCAGAAAGATGATATCCAGCAATATTGATAGGACTATTGCTGTTATTATAAATTTCTATCCAATCATCGTATTCTCCATTGGAGTCGGCGAGGATTGTTTTATTTGCTGCTATTATTTCATTTATATATAGTTGACTATATATAGGAGTAATTATAAATAGAAATAGAATTAATAAAAGATTGCTCTTAGTCCCCATTAGCTTTGTAAAGTTTAAATTATGTTTATTAGGGGAGGAAGAGAATGGGGAGAAGGAGAATGGGGAGAAGTGGTGTGACCGCTCTGCGGTCTCTTAGGAATGAGGGATTAATAAATGTTACAAGTTGGCTTGCCCTTTCCTACCTGCGTGCCTTGGCAGGCAGGTTTAAAGGAGGAAATAGGGATAAATGAGTGCCCCCTGTAGGGCAGGGGTGATTGGTTCTGGAAATCATAAATCATAGTTCATAAATCTTACATCATAAATCTGCTAATTAGTCAAAAGCAGACTGATATATGATTTATGATGTAAGATATATGATGTATGATTTGCATACACAGTCCAAATCTTCGTATAAAA
>JALZWC010000016.1 GCA_023300255.1 Saprospiraceae bacterium
CTGTGTTAGATGCTGTACTGTGATTTACTTGATTTTTCTGATTAGCTTGATTACTGTGTTAGATGCTGTACTGTGATTTACTTGATTTTTCTGATTACTTTGATTCCGAGTGGTGACATTCACTGGATGCGGACTGTTATTTTCGAGCGGTAGCATTGAATATGTTTAATTAAGTGAAGTAGCCTAAGTGTAATTAAATTTAGTACAGCTGTCACCGCTCGAAAATCAGAGTAATCAGAAAAATCAAGTAAAATCAAGGTCAATTTATTTGTCGCTCCTTCCCAACCCAATAAGGTTTACGAACATCTCGCTTCAAGAGCTTTCCTGCACCCGATAAAGGAAAAGGTTCCGTCCGAAATTTAATACTTCTTGGACATTTATAATTCGCAATATACTCTTTTGTTTTGGCGATAATATCTTCCTCCGTAGCAGTTTGGCCTTCCTTTAGTATCACCTCGGCATGCACTTGCTCTCCCCATTCTGCATGAGGAATACCAATGACCACAGCTTGGTCTATAGCAGGGTGATTATGCATAGCATTTTCTACTTCTGCGGAATAGACATTCTCTCCACCAGAAACGATCATGTCTTTTACTCGATCTACTAAGAAGATAAAACCTTCGTCATCCATATAGCCAGCATCGCCCGTGTGTACCCATCCATTTCGTAAGGAGACGGCCGTTTCTTCTGGTTTGTTCCAGTAACCAACCATTGCATTTGGTCCTTTGACCGTTATTTCTCCGATACCACCAGCAGGTAATTCTGCTCCATCTTCTCCAACAATTCTAATTTCTACACAAGGAATAGCTTGACCTGCTGATTTTAATTTACCAGCAAAAGGCCCTTCCGTAGTATGATATTTAGTACCGAGCATAGTCGCAAGCGGTGCTAGTTCTGTTTGTCCGTAACCTTGTGCAAATGCAGCTGATGAGAAAGTTTCCATTGCCTGAATTAATACAGACTCTGCAATAGGGGACGCACCATATAATACAAATTCCAAAGAGGACATATCCGCATCCTTTACAGTTGGATCATTGATAATCATCTGAATCATTACAGGGACTAATAGTGCGTGGGTTGATTTCTTTTCTCCAATAGCTTGTATCGTTCCAGCAGGGGTAAACATAGGTATGAATACATGTGTAGATCCTGCTAAGACTCCTCCTTGAGTCATTGCGCCATCTGCTAAATGGAACATCGGAGCAGCATGTAGGATTCGATTATCCTCTTCCAAACCTATTAAACTGACTAGAGAAATCGCACTAGCCCACATATTAGAATGCGTCAACATCACTCCTTTTGGAAAGCCAGTTGTGCCACCTGTATAGTAAATACCTGCGAGGTCATCATTTCCTCGCCCTGCATCAGGTGCAGGCGGATGTTCTTCAATTAATTTTTCATAACTCAACATGCCTTCTGGTAACTCCCCATCGCCAATAAAAATGACGGTTTTTAAAGGCACTCCTTGTGCTTTCAATGCAGGAACCATTTTGGCAAATGCATCATCTACAACCAATACCTCAGCGCCAGCATCTTTCAAGGAATAGGCATTTTCTGGTGCTGACCAACGAATATTCAAAGGCACAACACAAGCACCAGACCAAGGCACCCCAAAGTAATATTCAAAATAGCGATCAGAATTTAAGGCTAATATGGCAACTCGGTCTCCTTCCTTTACGCCATTACTTTTTAGTGCACCCGCAAAACGGGAGATTCTATCTTTTAATTGGGACCAAGTACGTTCTCTATCGCCATTGATCGTAGCAATCTTTTTTCCTCTAATTTGAGCATTACGATGAATACTTTGAGTTAGGTAGTACATAATAATAAGTGTTGAATGTGTTATATTACCAGAATAATTGATTTTAAAATTAAAGGTTTAAAGTAGGAAAAATTGTTTAGTTTTGTCTAATATATAATATATAATATATATTTTTAACCTTTTATCAAAAAAAATCTAATTTCCCTTTAATGGAAGAAACTATTGAAATTACTACGCTCCAGATTGATCAAGAAAAAGACTATGCTATTGTTCAGATTGACAATGGGAAAGTAAATGGAATTACGACTAAATTATTAGCTGATTTAAAACATACTTTTCGAGCATTAGATCAAGACGATGCAACAAAAGGACTCATTTTAACGGGAAGACCACACTGTTTTAGTGCAGGTATTAATGTAAAAGCCATTGCTTTATCTACTCCAGAAGAGGTCAATCAATTTTGGATTGAATACCATGAAGCTTTACAAGCGATGGTTCGTTTTTCAAAGCCATTTGTTTGTGCGATTACGGGTTTTGCGCCAGCAGGAGCTACTATCTTGGCTTGTACGGCAGATTATCGGATCATGGGGAAGGGAGATAAGCATAAGATAGGTATGCATGAGTTTAAAATGTCTATGCAAATTCCAGAACTACTTTGCGATATATATGCTTATGTGTTAGGAGAAAAAGTAGCGTGGGAGGCTGTTCAAAAAGCTAAACTTTATTCAAGTGACGAAGCGCTTGAAGTAGGCTTAGTCAATGAGTCTGTAGAAGTAGAAGAAGTGATGACGCGTGCAGAAAAATATATGAAACGACAAGTGGCCGTATATGGCAAGGTATATAGTACGTCTAAGCGTTTCTTTAGAAAAGGTTTATTAGATATTGTAGATCGAGATTTTGAGCCGATGTTGGCGGAGATTGCTTCTGATAATGAAGATCCAATGGTAAAGCAGATGTTAGGAATGTTTATGGCTAGTCTTAAGAAATAGATCTTTTTTGATTAAATGTTGACACTTGATTAGTGGGCTAAATAGACATAATAGAACACGGATGAAACGAATTTTTTAGGTCTCCTATATTAGATGTATTCAGT
>JALZWC010000017.1 GCA_023300255.1 Saprospiraceae bacterium
CATTTTTTCTTAGGTAATAGGTAAGAAGTAATAGGTAAGAAGTAATAGGTAAGAAGTAATAGGTGTTGTATACTTATTACTTCTTACCTATTACCTATTACTTACTAACTAACTCGTTTAATTTAAGGTTTCCTTCGTAGATCGCTTTACCGATGATGGCGCCATAGCAACCGATTTCTGTTAGGGCTTCTACGTCACTCATATCTGTTACCCCGCCACTTGCTATTAGTTGTAAGTCGGGAAATTCTGATCTTATTTTTTTATACAAATCTACCGATGTTCCTTCTAAGGCTCCATCTTTGGCGATGTCGGTACAGATTACATATTTTACGCCTTTGGCGATATATCCTTTTAGAAAATCGAATAGATTCAAATTGGTTGTTTCTTGCCAACCGCTAATAGCAATTTGTTCCTTTCTACAATCTGCTCCTAATATAATTTTATCACTGCCATATTTTTCTAACCAACCTTCAAATATCTCTGGGTCTTTTACGGCAATACTACCACCTGTTATCTGAGTCGCTCCAGAATTAAAGGCAACCTCTGCATCTTTATCTGTTTTAATGCCCCCACCAAAATCTATCGTTAAGCTAGTTTGATTGGCTATCTGTTCTAGCACTTTCCAATTAACAATGTGCTTGGCTTTTGCTCCGTCTAGATCGACTAAGTGTAATCGCTCTATCCCTGCACCTTCAAATTCTTTAGCGACTTCTACTGGGTTTTCATTATAGATTTTCTTCTGTTCATAATCTCCATGTGTTAAGCGAACACATTTTCCGTCTATAATATCTATTGCTGGTATAATGAACATTTTTCTTTTTTAAGTAGTAGGTAATAAGTAATAGGTAATAGGTAAGAAGTAACTAGGCGTGCCCTTATTACTTCTTACCTTTTACTTATTACTTACTCTTCAGATTTATGAAATTTTCTAGAATTTTTGCGCCTATCGTTCCTGATTTCTCTGGATGAAATTGAGTAGCATAAAAATTGTCTTTATGCAGTGCTGCACTAAATTCTCCACAATAGTTGGTAGTAGCAATTGTATACGGACTTAATTCTGCATAATAACTATGTACAAAATATGCTCGTTCTTTTTCAAGGGTAGGTGTAAAAATATCACTTTTAAGTTGCGTGATATTATTCCATCCCATATGTGGCACTTTCTGTCCATCGGTCGGCTGAAAGCGTTTGACTTGTTGATCAAATATTCCCATACAAGTCGTCTCATTTTCTTCTGAATAAGCACACATTAATTGCATACCTAAGCAAACTCCCAATACTGGTTGCTTTAAACTAGGAATTAATTGATCTAGTTTTTTTTCTTTTAAAAATGCCATCGTGGTACTCGCCTCTCCTACCCCTGGAAAGATTACTTTATCTGCTTTTTTGATCGCTTCAAAATCATCTGTTAGTGTTGGCTCTATACCTAATCGGTTTAGTGCGAAGATGACGGATTGGGTGTTGCCTGCGTTGTAATCTATTATTGTTAAGTTCATAATTTAACTCCCCCCGACCCCCTCTTTAGAAGAGGGGGAGACGGTAAAATGAAGGGATTATTTTGTTTGATAAAATTTCGTTTATTTAGATAGTGCTTCCTCTAATTTTTCTTGTATTGTATTCCAATTCCCCAATACTTCTTCATTTGTAAAACGGATGATTGTATATTCCATTTGTTCTAGAATTTCTTCTCTTATCTTATCGTATTCTATTTGATATTGATGAATACCTCCATCTAATTCTATAATCAACTTGTTTTTGTGGCAGTAAAAATCAGCAATAAAAAAACTTTCGCTTGTCATGTATCCTCCATGTTGTATAATATACTGGCGATAAAATTTCTCTCCCTGAAATTTTCTATTTCGAACTCGTAACCAAAAACATCTTTCTGCTTTAGTCGGATTTTTCCGCATACCTCTTGCATACTCTAAAATCTGTTGATATTTATTCATAGCTTTTTAGAATTTCATAGCACTTACTTTTTCGAAAGTAGAGATGTCTACGATTAAGCTTATTTTTTTCAAAAATCTTAAAATATAGCAATTGATACTTGGAATCTAATTCCAGTCATATACTGTTGAAAATCTCTTATAAAACAAAGTATATCTTCGTTTCAACGTCTCCCCCTCTTCCAAAGAGGGGGTCGGGGGGAGTTAACACAAATCTACAAAACCCCCTTAGTAGACGGCAACCACATCTTCTCCACATCTCGCTTCTTAGCCATCTTGATAGCCTTCGCCAAACCTTTAAAAATGGCCTCAATCTTATGGTGTTCATTCGTTCCCTCTGCTTTGATATTCAGATTGCATTTAGCCGTATCGGAGAAGGACTTAAAGAAATGATAAAACATTTCTGTTGGCATATCGCCAATCTTTTCTCTTTTGAAATCTGCATCCCAGACAAGCCATGGACGACCACCAAAGTCTATCGCAACAGTTACCAAGCAATCATCCATCGGAAGGCAAAATCCATATCGTTCAATCCCCATCTTACTACCTAATGCTTTTTGGAATGCTTCTCCTAATGCTAAGGCCGTATCTTCTATTGTGTGATGTTCGTCTATATGTAAATCACCTTTGACTTTGATGCTTAGATCTGAGTTGGAATGTCGACCTAATTGATCTAGCATATGGTCAAAAAAGGCTAAGCCTGTTTCGCAAGTTGATTGTCCTGTGCCATCTAAATTCAAGTCAATTA
>JALZWC010000018.1 GCA_023300255.1 Saprospiraceae bacterium
GATAGTCCTGCTGTCAGAAGAGATTTTGGTGACGGTGATGAAATGATAAGTTTTATGGTAGGTGTAACTCCACAAATCAAACTTTCTAACAGAATTGCTCTAGTTGCAGATCTTACAGCTGTAGGTAATGTTCGTCAAGACTTAACTTTTAATGGTACTCCTGCAGGAGGAACTTATAGCGGAACGGGTGTTAGTGGAACCAATTTTGACCCATCAGTAGCCGGAATTGGAACCCATACGATAACGTATACCTATACAAATACGAATGGTTGTGTGAATTCTGCTACGGACCAGATTGAGGTTTATAGGCCTCCGGTGGTCTCCTTCATGTTAGCAAATGATCAAGCTTGTCAAGACGAAACGGTCACGTTAAATACCGGAAGTCCCGCAGGAGGAACTTACAGTGGAGTAGGAGTATCCGGAAATGAATTCTCCGCCGCTACTGCGGGCGTAGGAACCCATACTATAACTTATAATTTTACCGATTTTAATGGATGTAGCAATATGGCTACAGATGATATTACCGTATCGCCACTCCCGGTTATTGACAACGTAACGGTCACTAGTCCAACCGCTTGTGGAGTAGATGATGGTTCTTTGAACGTCACGGCTTCCGCTGGAACGGGTAGCTTTCAATATCGAATCAATGGCGGTGCCTGGGGCTTTAGCCCTTTCTTTGGACCACTCGCTCCGGGAAATTATGATATTGATGTTCGTAACGGTAACGGTACCTGTTTGGTATCAACCACCGAGACGATTACTCCTCCCGCAGATCCCGGTGCCGAAATAATTTTACCATCGGCAGATTGTGTAAAGAATACGGTTATTTTTGATGCAGTTGATGTTCCTGGAGCTACCTATACCTGGAGTTTTGGTGCCAATGCGACCCCAAATTCTGCAAGCTTCCGTGGTCCGCATAACGTAGTTTATGCTGCTGATGGAATCAAAAACGTTCAGTTGATCGTTCAGCAAAATGGTTGTAGTGCTTCGGATGCTGAAACTTTTACCGTATACGAATCACCTCAGCTTTTATTGAATATTTCTACAGATTATAACGGAGAAAACATTTCTTGTAATGGAAATTCAGATGCCAATATTATCTCTACCGTAACGGGAGGAAATAGCGGGGAGTCTTATTTATGGAATACTTCCGCAACAACTCCTAACCTTTTTGGCGTCAATGCGGGAACATACACACTTACCGTTACGGATGGCGTAGGTTGTACTGATGTTGCTTCCATCACGGTGACCGAACCAACACCCGTGACCGCGACTACTCAGGTTAATTCCAACTATGGAGGCTTCGGGGTAAGTTGTATCGGTTCTGTGAACGGAGAAGCAGAAGCCAATGGATTTAATGGTACACCTGGCTACACTTATATTTGGAGCAATGGGGCCACTACGAATACTATTTCAAATATAGCGAATGGTACTTATAGCGTCACTATTACGGATGCATTGGGTTGCACTAAAACAACTAGCTTTCTTATAGATGCTACTTGTATTTTAAAAGTAAATTTATTCGCGACTCCATCCAATTGTCAAGGCAATGAAGGGAATATAGTCGCTGATGCAATAGATACTGATTTTGAAATTAATTACCAATGGAGTAATGGCCAGACAGGCAGAAGTATCATTGGTTTAGCAGCCGGCTATTATAGTGTTACAGCTACGGATGCGGCAGGATGTACCACTAGCTCTGGCGTAATAGTGGCAGATGCCTGTACTTGTTCTGAACCAATCATTAATAATATAGTCGTCATTAACGCTTCTTCAACAGATACAAAAGATGGTTCTATTCAGATAGAAATAGAATCGGGATCTTACAATTACCAATGGTCTGATCCTTCTATCAATGGTGCAACTGCTACTGGTTTAGTAGCTGGTACTTATACTGTTTCTATTACAGATACAAGGAGCGCTACCTGCCGAACAGTACAAACTTTTGTAATTGGTAATTCCTCCTTAGGCCCTATTAATGTGGTCTCTACTACCGCCACAGAATGTGGAAAAGCAATTGGTAGTGCCATGATTACTCCTTCTAATTTCGCTTATGCTTGGAGTGATGGAAAAGTGGGCCATGATAGAAGAGACTTAGCAGCTGGTGACTATATGGTTACAGCTACTGATCCTTCAAGACCTAGTTTGCAAGATATAGTACAAGTAACTATTGAAATAGAAGGCGGATTAATAGTAACACCTACTATTAATGAGTTTCCTATCTGTGGTTTCAATAATGGTTCTGTAAGCCTTGCTGTTGCTGGTGGCAGCGGCGATTATAGCTATGGTACATGGGGAGCTACCAATACCCGAACAGATTTAGTAGCGGGTACTTACACGGTTGATATTGTTGACAATGTATTTGGTTGTACAGAATCTTTTACTTTTTCTTTAGTTAGTCAAGAAGGCAATATTGATGTTGCTATTACCAATATTCAGCCAGTATCTTGCGCAGGGGGAACAGATGGACAAGTTCAATTTACTACCTCTGGCGATGTAGCTCAAGTACGAGTGATGGATGGCTTGGGTATGGAATATAATCCTACTGCTTTAGCAGCAGGAGATTATTGTTTAGAAGCATTGGATGCGGATGGTTGTTTGGTAGGAGCAGAATGTTTTGAAATTACCGCACCTGATCCTTTGTTGGTAACAATCAGTAGAATACGAGCTACCTGTGCTACTGGCGGAAGTGTTCATTTAAATGTACTCGGAGGGAATGGAGATTATCAAGTAAACTGGAATGATCTTTCTGGTGCAACGAATGAATTAATTAGAACAGACATTCCTAAGGGAGTCTATGCTTTTAATTTAAGTGATAGTAAAAACTGTGCTGCAACTTCTAGTATTCAAATAGATCAAATAGCGGGTCCTACTTTAAGTGTTAATGTGGTAGCCTCTACCACCAATAGCTCTATGGATGGTTCCGCTACCGTTGTAGCTAACGGAGGAGCTGCTCCATATACGTATCAATGGAATAACAATGGAACTACTGCTACCATTAATAATATCGCAGCAGGCACTTATATGGTAACCGTAACAGATGCCAATGGTTGTTCGGAAGTTACTTCCGCTACCATTGCTGCCAATTGTTTATTGAGTGCTAACATTAGTGTAAATACACCCGCTGGATGCCTTGGAACAGAGGGTAATATCAGTGCCAACATATCAGGAACAACTAAGGCAATATCTTATGTTTGGAGCAATGGAGCGACTGGTCAAACGATCAATGGGCTTTCAGCAGGTTACTATAGTGTCACGGCTACCGATGCAGCTGGCTGTGTCATTAGTACGGGTATTAGGGTTCAAAATAATTGTGCTTGCGCTGATCCAGTTATAGGAAATATTGTAGTCATAAAGGAATCTGCAACAGATGCTAAAGATGGAGCTATACAAATACAGGTGCAAAGCGCTGGCAGCTATAGCTATCAATGGTCTGATCCTTCGATCAATGGAACTAGTGCTACTGGCTTAACTGCAGGAGAATATATCGTTACCATTACAGATGCCATCAGTCCTGCTTGTGTTACTATAGAAAGAATATTGGTCGGCAATTCTGAAATTGGTTTTATAAAAGTCGTATCCACAA
>JALZWC010000019.1 GCA_023300255.1 Saprospiraceae bacterium
TGTCGCCCCTTCAGGGCTTTAATACTAGTCCTCTTAATTTCTCATAGGGCTTTCGCCCTATGCTAGGATATGTCGCCCTTTCAGGGCTGAAAGTGTCAATTAGTTAGATAAACTTGTCCTATATTTCCTCCAACAGCTTAAGCAGCACCCCATTCGTCCAACCGAATCCATCCTGCACAGGATATTCACCACCACCCGTCTTTAATTCCATATCCACTACATTATATTTTTCTAACAATTTACCAGAACGCTTATATATTTTGTTGTTCAAAGCGACCCATCGAGTTGTAATAGTATTAGCTAATTGATCCTGCTGATAATTTCTAAGTCCCTTAATGGTCATCCATTGTAAGGGGGCCCATCCATTCGGGTAATCCCATTGCTGACCAGTTGCATTGAGGGTAGAAACAACGCCACCTGCTTTTAAGAAAGCAGATTCAATCAATCTAGCCGCTTTAGCCGCTTGATCGGCAGTACCAATATTGGCTTCAAAAGGAAACATCCCTGCTAAGGAAGGAACGGTAGTATGTTGCTTCGTTGTAAAGTCATAATCCATAAAGAAGCCTTTCGATTCATTCCAACAATACTTTTGAATAGCTGCTTTCCGTTGGGCTGCACGGGTATTATAAAAATCAGCTTGTTGCGTATTCTTATTCAGCGCATATCCTCTTGCTAAAACAGTTTCTAAGCTGTAGAGTAGGCAGTTTAAATCTACAGGTATAATGTCTGTAGTATGGATTGTCGACAAATTTTGAGCATCTTTAAACCATCGACTACTAAAATCCCAACCAGACTCACAGGCAGCGCGGAGATTTCTGTAAACTTCCTTGGCAGGTCGACCACTCTTTTGGACCGTTAAAATGTCCTCTCTATGACTTTCTGCTCTTGGATAATCCCCATTGTCCCAATAACGATTTAAAAAAACATCTTTTTCTAAATAGACCACTTTATCATTAGCGAGTGTAGTGGCATTGACTTTAGATAAGCCCTTCATCCAAAATTGATATTCTTTCTCTAACTGTGGCAAGAATTCTTGAATAGTTTGATCTCCTTTAGAACTAGCTAATAAAGCGACCATTTTACCAAAAAAAGGAGGTTGAGAGCGACTCAAAAAATAGGTCCGATTTCCATTAGGTATAAAACCCACTTCATCAATTAAATACGCAAAGTTCTTGACCATATTTTCAATCATATCGACCCTTCCAGCAGATTGTAGCCCAAGCATAGTGAAATAACTATCCCAATAATAAATCTCTCCAAATCTTCCCCCAGGAACAATATATGGATGAGGTAATGGAAATAAGGAACCCGTCTCCATTTTATCAGGTTGACGCGTTAATACTCCCCAAAGGCTATTAATATGCTGACTTACTGTTTTGCTAGTATCTGCTTTAAAACCAGAGGCATATTTTTTCGGAGTATCGAAATATGTAGAAATAAATTGATCTAATTGAAAATTAGGCGCATCTTTTGCTGTCATATAAGCATTCATTATCTCTTTTGTAGATTTTTTAGGCATACAATCGACAAAGGTTTTACCATCTGGAAAGACTTTATTCATTTGTACTGCTTCAAATAATTCCCCAAATCGCTCATTAGGCGGTAATTTCCCCTCCTCATCTATATCCCCTTCAGAGGTTTTATTAACGGCAATAGGTTCAGAAACAATAGTTGGTGCATTTCTGCACGCTATAGTTAAGGACAACCAGGTAATTAAAAATAATAATTTTTTCATAAATAAATTATGTCAGTTAATTGGCAAAGGTCTGCTATATCTATAGTGCTAAAGTAAGGAAATATTTTCTATTATCGTTACAAAGCAATGAAGCAGTATTTCTATGAATATTGAATTGTTAAAAATCCAAGAAACTAGTTCAACTCCAATGGAAAATAACACTTGTCAAACGGGCAGTCTACAAACTTACAGACCTTCTGATACAATGCCTTGGAACGAGCAACGCATTAAACATTTATATAAACGAATAGGATTTGGTGCTGGACCAGATCAAATAAAAAAAGCACTGACTTTCAATCCACAGAATCTTGTTAGTCAATTGATACAACAGGCTATATCTGCGCCTATTTTTCAAGCGCCGGAGTGGTTAGCTTTAAATCATCTGGATTATAAGGAAAACGAAGATTTACTTAATAGTAATATTAATGGTTGGATGCATAAGTGGTTAGCAGATATGGTTAAACACAATGTGCGAGGTAAATTAATTCTGTTCTGGCACAACCATTTTGTAGCGCAATTAGAAACTTATTACTTTCCTTCTTATCTATATAATTACCATCGAATCTTACAAACAACTGCTTTAGGAAATTTCAGGGATTTCGTCTATGAGATGGGAAAGAGTACGGCTATGCTTTTGTTTTTAAATGGTGCAGATAATACCAAGTATGAACCCAATGAAAACTATGCTAGGGAATTATATGAATTATTTACCTTAGGAAGAGATAATGGATATACTCAAAAAGATATTGAAGAAACAGCACGGGCTTTAACTGGTTGGAACAATATGCCCAATTGGGGAGAGGCGATACGTTTTTCGGAAGACACATTTGATAAAGACCAAAAAACTATTTTTGGTTTAAAAGGGAATTGGAATTATGACCAATTACATGAAATTTTATTTACTAGAAAAAAGGAAGAAATTTCCAATTTCATCTGTGAGAAAATTTATAAAGCCTATGTGAATCCTGAACCAGATAAAGTGATTATTGCTCAATTAGCGCAAACCTTTGTGGATAATGACTGGGAGATAGCACCAGTCTTACGGCAATTATTTAAGAGCGAACATTTTTTCTCAGAAGCTAATATTGGAGTCATTATTAAAAGTCCATACGATCTTTTCTTAAATTATTTTAATGAGGTAGATTATAAAATTACGGAAGGGGAGGAAATAGGAGCTATACATTATTTTACAGGTATGCTTGGTCAAGAATTAGGTTTGCCTGTTGATGTGGCAGGATGGCAAGGAAATCGAACTTGGATTGATACGGCTCGTTTGACAGGGCGATGGAGAATTCTAAGTTGGAAAGTATATGATACTATGGAAAAGTCGCCTAATAATTTTACGGAATTAGCATTAAAATTAACAGGAGAAAACACCAATGATCCAGCTATAGTCACTCAAAAAGTAATAGATTATTTCTTGCCAGTTGCCTTACATACGCCAGAGCTGTACGAGCGGGCTACTGCTATTTTTAAAACAGATATTCCTCAAAACTATTTTGATAATGGAGAGTGGAATTTGAATTGGGATAGCGTGCCTTGGCAAATGACTTCTTTGATTCAATATATTATCCGAATTCCTGAATATCAGTTAATGTAGGGAGAGAGGTCAGATCGCTGCGCTGCCAGAAGTCAGACCGCTGCGCTGTCAGATGTATGATGCGTCCTACATGGTCAACATCACACGTCTGACATCTGACAGTTCCGTTAGCGTAAGCTAACAAGAACGATCTGACCTCTGACAGTTTACGGTCTCAAAAAAAATAGAATGAAAAATAAAAACCAACGATACGGAAGCGCACTACAACATGGCACTGCACATAACGAAGATCACGAACGTTGGACAAGAAGAAGTTTTCTAAAAAAAGTAGGGATTGCCAGTGGTGCCTCTTTATTATTTGGAAATTTACCAGTAGCGGCATCTATGAGGTCGCCTTTAACGAAGGCATTGGAAGATTCAGAAACAGATCGAGTATTAGTTTTGATTCGTTTGAAAGGAGGGAACGATGGATTAAATACGATCGTGCCCTTATATGACTATAGCAAGTACCTACAATATAGACCAACCCTTGGTTTGAAAGAAAGCGAGCTGTCCAAGTTAACAAATGCAATAGGCATTCCTAAAACGATGGATCCATTACTTTCGCTTTGGGAAGAAGGGCAAATGAAAGTCGTTCATAATGTAGGCTATCCAGAACAAAATTTATCGCATTTTCGATCTGCAGATATATGGTCGTCTGCAAGTGATGCCAATGCATTTGAACCTTCTGGTTGGTACGGAAGAATAATAGCAGAGGAGCATCCTGACTTTTTAAGTAATCCGCCTATTATACCACCTGCTATACAAATAGGTGGTGCTGCCAATTCTTTATTCAACGATGAGGAGATGACAAACTTGGCTATCTCTGTACAAAACCCAGAAGAGATTGCAGAGATCGCTAAAACAGGACACTTATTTAGTCTAGCCAATACACCTGATTGCTATTATGGGGAGCAGGTAAGTTTTGTGAGATCAGTAGCCAATAATAGTTTTTTCTATGCAGGTGTTTTGTCGGAAGCTTACAAATCTTCTTCTAATGCTGTAGAATATACAGGAGCGCTTGGCGAGCAATTAGCAACCGTTGCTCGACTGATAAAAGGGAACTTAGGGACTAAATTATATATGGTCACTTTGGATGGATTTGATACCCATGCAAATCAAGGAAAGGACCACCCGCAACTATTAGCAGAACTATCAGTGGCTGTTAGAGATTTTTATTTTGACTTAAGTGTTGGAGGAAGAGATAAAGATGTTTTATCTATGTCAATCTCTGAATTTGGTAGACGGATAGAAGAGAATGGGTCGAAAGGAACAGACCATGGTGCAGCTGCACCAATGATGTTATTCGGGGCAGAATTAGAGGGGAGTGGGTTTGTGGGAGAAGCGCCAAATTTAGATGCGGTCGACGAGGTAGGGAATTTAGAACATACTACAGACTTTAGAACGGTCTATGCGACGGTATTAGAAAATTGGCTCTGTTTAGATGGTGCTAAAGTCGATACTTTATTAGGTCAGTCATTTAGTAGATTACCTGAACTAGGCATTAGCTGTACTAATCAAACGACTTCCACTAAAGATATATTTAAACAGCAATTAAAACATGAAGCTAGATATTCGAGTAATGGAAATATTCAAGTATACTATGAATTAAAAGAAGGAGCTTTTGTCAATGTTCAGGTCATTAACTTACTAGGTCAACCTGTTACTACTTTGGTAAATAGTTATCAAGCTTCAGGTGCGCATCAAGTTGATTTTTATACCAAAAGAACGATTGCTAAAGGGCAGTATTTTTATAGATTGCAGGTAGGGGATCGGGTATATAGTCAACCGTTTCTTTTGCGATAAGCGGAGATAGATTGATCGCAAATCTAGCTGTACATAATAGAACACGGAGTTACTTCGTAACTTCACGGATAACGCAGATTTTTGTAGGTCGTGAGTGACGTTGACATGTTTAGACGTATTGCTGCGAAGCAGCTCTACGTTGAATCAAATCTAGTTAGGCTTAGCGACATTCATAATGTCAAAGTCGCTCACGACCTACAAAAACCAGTGGTATCCGCGTGGCTACAAAGTAGCTCCGTGTTCTATTATGCCTACTTAGCAAATTGCTCTATGTTGAATTAAATCAATTCTTCTGCACCAGCAATAGCCCACCAATAATCAACAGCGCACTATAAAAGTGATACGGAAAAATACTAGCCCCAAAAAAAACAGCAAACAACGCCGTAAACATAGGAATCGCATTTAGAAAGACCGCACCACGCGCAGCACCAATATCATTAAGTGCATAATTCCAAAAATAGTAGGCTAGGGCAGTGCCCGGTATCCCCATCCCAAAAGCAGCTATCCAAAACCTTGAAGGTAAACTAGCAATGGGAAAAGCAGTTTCAAATGGCATTAAGAGCATAAAACCAACCAAACAACAAAGATTAGTTAAACTAGTAAAACTTAAATTTCCTAGGTTAGCAGAGTATTTTTTTATCCAAATATTTTGTAGGGCAAATAAACTAGTTCCCGTTATTAAAATTAAATCTCCTTTATTAATATCAATATCCAGTATAGATTGGAGGTCTCCTTTTGTCAAGAGATAAACGATCCCTACAAAGGCGAATAAGATACCAATAACTTGTCTCGAATTGGCTTTGTATCCTTGTAAGCAAACAGCTAATAATAGAGTCATAGCAGGATTGAGGCTGACTATTAAAGCGCCATTCATTTCTGAAGTTAGATTGAGTCCCTGAAAAAATAAATAGACAAAACCAAAGAGTCCAACAAAGCCAACTAACAATATGCCAAATAGATTTTCCTTAATAATTTTCCAAGGAGGTAGGGAACTGAAAGACATGACTAAAAGCGCAAGAACGCCTATAAAATAACGCCAAAATGCAGCCACATTCGGAGATACATACTCCATCATGATCTTACCAAAATAAAAATTTAATGCCCAAAACAAAACGGTAACTATTAACAGTAGAATGCTTTTCATTTATTATTTTACTTTCGCCTCTAATAGAGATTCTATTTATATAATCTCTAATCAAACACTCGCCAATTCAATAATCCTTTCGGACTGTTTTCTATTAACAGATGCTGGCGTCCACTTCATTAATTGATTTCTTAAGGAAATAAAAATTGGATTACTTAAATGAGCGACCTTCCCTAAAGTCCAGCTAGTATTTACAACATGATGTGCCTTCTTCATTCGAAGGCCTTGGTAGGTTTCAAAAGCTTTTGTTGGCTCATACTTGTGAAGGCATTCTGCTAATATCCATGCATCTTCTATGGATTGACCAGCACCTTGTCCCATATTAGGAGTGGTCGCATGGGCGGCATCTCCAAGTAAACAAATATTTGGTTTGTACCAGTTTTTAATTGGATATAAATCCATCATTTCGGAAGTATGAATATTTTCGATAGGAGTAGCCTTGAGTAGCTCTTTTGCTAATGGATGAAAATGATTGAAGAAGGAATTGAGCTGTTCTAAAGGAAATTCATCCGTGGTTTTTTTGAACGATTTTAACGCAAACCAATAGACTTTATTCGGACTGATTTGAACAAAGCCTATTCGATCCCCTTTGCCCCAAGCTTCTGTTAGCAGATGTTGATATTCCTTAGGCAAGATATAATCTACTATTCCTCGCCAGCAAATCTGACGAGCATTCCTCAATTTGTTCTCGGAAAATAATTGATTACGTATAATAGAGTTTTGACCATCTGCAGCTATGACTAAAGAAGAAGGAAGGACTTCAGAATTTTGGAAGGACAATTTTAAATCCGTCGGAGTTTGCTTAATGTCTTTTAATTGATAGCCTAGTTTTAAGGTATCTTTTTTTAATGCTTGTACTAGTATCTGTTGTAACTCCGCTCTATGAATGGCGATGTTATTGACTTGATATTTTTCTTCGAAATAAGCCATATCCATCGTAGACAAGACCTTTAAATCGGAGGTGGTTAGTTGTATAGCCGAAATACGATTTCCTGCAGCCTCTAATTGTTTTCTTAGTCCTAATTTTTCATAGACCTGCATAGCATTATTAGCAAGTACAATGCCCGCACCTACTGGTCGAATCGTCTTTGCCTGTTCGTACAGATTAACGTTGTATCCTTTTTGCTCTAAGGCTACTGCTGTTGTTAAACCGCCAATGCCTGCACCAATTATATCTATTGTCATTTTATTCTTCTTTTAACTAGCGACTTAAAATTTCACTTTTTTGATAACCGCCTTTGTTTGGAAAGGAGTATTTGATGCAAAATGACATCTATAATCTGGATGAACAGCTATTTCTTGGAGTACCCAGGTATCGTTTAAGAAAGTAGCTTGCTTCGGTCCAATATGAATATCTTTGACATCCATACTTAAACCACGACCATCTGCTTTGCTAACAGCTTCCTTAATGGTCCAAATTTTGAAAAAATCTTTATTTACGCTATTAGATTTTGAAAGAGATTGTTGATCATCAGTGTTTAAAATATGATTGAAATTACTAATATCAATAGCTTTTATTTGCTCAATATCTAATCCAATACTCCCCTTTGTTGAAAGCGCACAACCTACTATATTTCCTGAATGAGCAATACTAAAATCTATATCGGCTCTCCAAAAGGGCTTATTAAAAGAAGTATATTGAATATCGGCTAAATTAAACGCTGCATAGCCTAAATCCCAAAATATTCTTTGAAGTAGTAAGCGCCCATATACCAATTGGTATTTATTAATATCTTGTCTATAGCGATCTACTCGATCAATAATAGAAGGAGGCATTTGCTGTAAGAGTGCTTGCCAATCACCTGCATCTCTTACTTGCTCAAAAATAGTGTAATATATGTGAACCATATTGATTATACCACTAGGTCGTCCAAAAGCTAGGCATTTTTTAACTACCTAATTCTTTGGTATTTGAAAGTTGATTTTTATAATAAAAAGACCAATGTAAAAGATAACTAGGTCTATTACAAGTAATTAGAAAAGGGTTTTTCAAAGAAATAGAAAAAAAAATATTTGATTAACTGAGGTGAATAGATTAACTTTGTTTGAGTCTAAGTTATACCATAACCCTCTTTTTACGCCCCTGTTTAAGATCCTTTTCATTTTACACCATCACAAAGATTAAAAAAATGAAATTAAAAGATACTAATCTTTTCATTTCATTATCATAGATTGATCAATACTAAAGCATATCAAAATAATAAATTAAACATTTAGGACTGCTCTTTTAACTTCTAAGAAATGCTAAAAAAAGAACCATAGCTCCATTATGCTTAATTTTTGGCCATTTCTAATAAACTAAAATAACTAACTCTAAATGTCCACTTTATTGCTTTATTATGCCTACGGAATGAGGAGATAATAAATGTTACAAGTTGGGTTCGTCATTTTTCTGTCTTAGGAAGTCAAAAAACTAGTGCATAGCAGGGCTACGGACTCTTTTTTT
>JALZWC010000020.1 GCA_023300255.1 Saprospiraceae bacterium
AGAGCAGAGATTAGCGAGATGGAAAATGATATGGGTAATCCTGTAGATGACCAAGATTCTGATCCTGATAATGTACCTGGTGATGAAGCGGCAGAAGATGATGAAGATGGCGATATAATTCCAATCAGTCAATTTGATTTGGCATTAAAGAAGACGGTTGCACCAGGAGGCGCACCTTCACCAATCATGCCAGGGGACGATGTAACTTTCCGAATCAAAGTATTTAATCAAGGAACAGTTGCAGCTTACAATGTAGACATAGCAGAGTTTATTCCATCAGGTTTGACTTTGAGTACAGTAGACATGAATGGCTGGGTAGATGTAGACGCAGATGGTGTTTTTGAAAATACGATTGCAGGTCCAGTTTTACCAGGCATGTATGAATTTATAGATATTGTATTGACAGTAGATCCGATGGCTGTTGCCCCTGCTTCTTTTACCAATGAAGCAGAGATTAGCGACGCAGAAGATGCAAATGGAAACCATCCAGTAGATTCAGATTCTATGCCTGATAGTGATCCTGACAATGATACGACTACCGATAATGCAACCGATAATACAGATGGTGATGAAGATGATAATGATATAGCAGAGATCAACATTTTTGAAGAAATGTTCGATTTAGCTTTATCTAAAGTTATTTCACCAGAATTCATCGGTGGCGCACAAGTTGGTGATGATATACCTTTCGATATTTGGGTAATCAATCAAGGGAATGTAGCAGCTACTAATGTAGAGATTACAGACTATATACCAACGGGTACTTCTTTAAGTGCAGCGGATACCAACAACTGGGCAGACAATGACAATGATGGTATTTACGAAACAATTAGACCAGGTCCTTTAGCACCGGGTGATTCTATGTTAGTGGAAATTATCTTAACGGTGGACGCAACACCTAATCCTGCCGACTTTATTAATGAAGCAGAAATTAGTGGAGCGGATGACGGTAATGGTAATCCGGTAACAGATATTGATTCCACACCAGATGGTGATGCGACTAATGATGCAGGAGGTGATCCATACGGAGATAGCAACGACCAAACAGGAGATGATGGAAATGATACAGATGGTGATGGTATTACAGATGAAGATGATCATGATCCGGAGCCGTTCCCGATTTTTGATTTAGCTACTAAGAAGACAACTGCTGCAGTAGGGCCATTCTATTATGGTGATACAATTACTTTCGATTACACGGTTTATAACCAAGGTAATATTCCAAGTACCAATATAGCGGTAACGGATTATACGCCTTGTGGATATGCATTTGATGCAAGCTTAAATCCTGATTGGTCTCTAAGTGGTACGGATGCAACGACAGTCATTACAGATCTAGTAGCTCCTGGAGATTCTATTATTGTATCTATTAATTACATCGTAGAAGCTTGTGAAGAAATCACAAATTCCGCTTGGAGAAATACAGGAGAGATTAGTGCTAGTGAAGACGATAAAGGAAATGACATGAGTGATGAAGATGTAGATAGTGAAACGGATAGCGATCCGAATAACGATGGAGACATGTCTGATAATGGTACAGATAGTAGCAATGGAGATGAAGATGATTCTGATTTCGAGCTAGTTAAAGTTTTTGATTTAGCGCAGAAAAAAGAAATCATAACTCCTGGTCCTTATGCTTATGGCGATGTAGTGACTTATGCAATTACCGTATACAACCAAGGTAATATTCCTGCCACTAATATTGGCGTAACGGATTTCATTCCTTCTGGTTTAATTTACGATCCTGCATTGAATCCTACTTGGTCTGGTGCAACTCCACTCGTAACAACTGTTATTACAGATACGCTTTGGGCGAAAGGAGATTCTGCTATTGTTTATATCGATTTGAGTTTAGCACCTACTCTTGATGGAGCAGCTGGCTACACTAATATTTCTGAAATAAATAGTAGTGAAGATGAGAAAGGAACAGATACTAGTAATAACGATGCCGATAGTAAACCAGATAATGATCCTACGGATGATAACGGTGGTATCGTTGGAGAAAGCAGCGATAATCAAGTAAATGGTTCTAGTGAAGACGATGAAGATGATCATGATCCTGAACTAGTAGAGATTTTCGATTTAGCTTTAACCAAAACGACTAGTACACCTGGTCCATATACTTATGGAGATGTGATGACCTATGACTTAACGGTCTATAACCAAGGAAGTATTACTGCTAGTAATATTGAAATCAGCGATCATTTACCTTGCGGGTTTAAATACTTACCAAGTAATAATGGTAGCTGGAGTTATGATGCAGCTACTGGTTTAGTGACGACTACAATCAACTCTTTATTAGTAGGAGGTGACAGTATCACTGTCCAATTATTAGTAGAAGTTCAAGCTTGTGGTGGTAGTAGTGCTTGGAGGAATACAGCAGAGATAAGTAATGCAACGGATGGCTTAGGAAATCCAGTTACAGATATTGATAGCACTTCTGATAATGACCCAACTAATGATGGGGAAATGCAGGATAATACTACCGATGGAAGTAATGGAGATGAAGATGATTCTGATTTCCATGATATAGAAGTATTTGACTTAGCGTTCATCAAGCAATTAGCGCCAACGCAGGCATCACCTGTATTGCCTGGTAGTGATGTAGCTTATCAAATGACGATCTACAATCAAGGAAATGTAGATGCCTTTGACATAGAAGTCATTGACTACATTCCAGATGGACTTGAATTTAGTCTTGCAGCGAATACCGCAACAAGTACAGATAATGCAAACGATTGGAATTTGGTAGATGGTGTGCCTACATATATCATCAATACTTTAGCTCCTTCAGATTCTATAAT
>JALZWC010000021.1 GCA_023300255.1 Saprospiraceae bacterium
GGTAGTTGGGTTATTTGCATTTTGATTGTTAATTACAATGTGTGTTTTTATATTAAGAATTAACAAAGCTATTTATACGTTATTACAATAACTAAATTTATAGTGATAATTTAATCCAATAGAAAATCTAGAACGTTTTTCCAATCTATAAACCTATCAGTACCAAAATGAATATGTTTTCCTTCAGACTTATCTACTCCATGATTTTTGGTGTCATCAATAATATAATCTCCTTTTACTAAGTTTTTATGATGTGTTAATATCAATCTTTTATTAGCTTCCAAACCCAAGTGTTTTTCAACCCATAAACGTTTTTCCATCCAACAATGCGGATTACTCCAAACTGGAGTTGATACAATATAACAATCATACTTAGCGCTCAAAGCTTTAAAAGCATTTACAGCACCTTCCATTGGTTTATTATTCAAGAAAAAACCTTCTCTATTTTTATTCTTATTAAATGGTCCATCTCCTAGTTTTACTAAAACACCATCCATAATCTATTAATACTATCTTTTTCATACTATTATATTTCACTTATTATTAAATAATTTTGTTTTCTATTTTTTGCGTAATATTCTTGAAGCTCACAATAAAAACATGTGATTAAAATGTTATTATCGATTTTAATAAATAACTCTTTGTTTACTTTAATATTTATCTTCTTTAATACTTTTCTACTCACTATAATAAGTGTATTACTTTTATTTGTGTCTACATTTTTTAATACAGAACTCAATACAATATCGTTAACTTTTCTATCCCATTGTCGGTAGGTAAAATGCTCTGTTTTAAAAAAACCTGCTATATAATTTCTCATGCTTTTAAGGCCTCCTCTCTTAAATCTTGATTCTTATCATTATTCCAATCGTAAATACCTCCTCTTTTACGGAACTTTTCAAAATCATAATTCATTGTTTTTAAAGCCTGTTCTATTCCTACTTCTAAAATTGGTTTACTATAATTATGTGTTCCTGCTGCATTATCAAAAAAGCGTCCTGCAGGATCCACCATAACATAACTGCCTTTAATTTCATCATTAGATTCTGGAACAATGGTTTCTACATCTTTGTGCGTATTTAAAAAATGCATGTATTCTGCATCTGTAATTTTAAATTCATCAATTTTATTATCATTTTGACCTTTTATTGGTAATACTTGTAATACTTTCCAACGTTTTGGTTTGGCATGTGCTATAAAGGTTGCTAAGTTGTCCTTATAATTTACTTTGTTAACAACAGTATTAATTTTTAAGCCGTAACTATATTGATGAATCTTGTTTATTAACTCATAATAAAATTCTTTAGATAATGTTTTTTTTCCAGTGACTGCTCTTCCAATTTTAATATTATTTTCTTCCTCTAAACTATCTATACTTACTGCAATCCAATCTAAATAGGTTTTATTTTCCTTTAAAAAAGAATCAGTTAATTTACTACCATTAGTTACAATCATAGTTGTCATTCCTAATTCTTTTGCTGTTTTAATTAGTTTTGGCAACCATTTACAAAGCAAGGGTTCTCCTCCTGCAAATGTTATTTTTTCAAATCCTGCTGCTGCTATTTTTCTAACCACTTTTAAAGCTTCATTTTCTGGTAAATGTCCTTTTGGCACATACTCTTGTTTTACATCTAAAAAAGTTGCAAAACAAAACTTACATCGCATATTACATGGTTGCCATAAGTGAAAATTTATACTTGGTATTGAGTTTACAGCAAACTGCTTTTGGTATTGTTCAATTATTAAATCTGCTACTTCATTTGGTGTTAAGTCATTGGTATCAATTACTAAAGCGTAATTATTTTTATTAGTAAAATCAATATTATAGTTTTTTTGAAAACGAGTTTTCATGACTTTATTTCTATATTTAATAGCTTCTGCACTTGTAGCTTCGTTATTTCTATTATCTAAACCAATTCTTTTTGATGCTTTTTCATCAGACACTTTTAATAGTACGTGAAAAGCGTTATCAATAAAATGGAATCCTAATCTATAATCAATAACAATGTTTTCTTTACTATTACATTCTTTTTTAAATTTTTCATCTATCAGGCTATCCAACTCAGGTTCATCAATACATTTTTTCTGAAATTCATTAATAGTCATTCCATACTCTTTTAAAGCAAACTCTCTAGAGTAGTTTCCGACAGATATAAATTGAAAATTTAATCTATGCTGAATGATTTTACCTACTGTAGATTTTCCTGTTCCTGCAAATCCGCTTAATGTTATTTTGGTTTTCATAATTTTTGGTTTTAATTAAATTAAAAAGGCTTTTAATAAAGATGACTTTCTTCACACATACCTTTAATTACTCCTGCAATTTGCAGAAGAATTCAATTAAATTTTTAGGTTTGGGATAGAGCTACTATATTTGGGATATAGACCTACTTTTTTGTGATATTAATAAAGAGCTAGATTTAAAACACCCATTTTTAACCAACCTAGTACGTATTATGAATCGCTATTTAGATTATTATCAAAAACTCAAAGTTCAACAGCTAAATGAAAACATAGAGCATTTAATAATTATTGCCCTTATCTTATTTGCTTTATTAGTATTACTAATTATTAGAAATTGGTATAACCTCTACAAAAAGCGTTCTTTTAGAAAGAAGAATAAGCAGATAACAGAACAACTAGAAGCTACACAAATAGCAATAACAAATTATGATGATAAACTAAGGATTATCACAAAACTCGAAAGAAAATTAACGAGCAAACACACTGAGGTTTTTCAATTACAACAAGAGATTGAAGATTATAAACAAAAATTCTTTTCTACTTTAAGCGAAAAAGAAAGGGAAATAGCATTACATAAAGAAGAAATAAACCATCAACAAAAAGCTTACGAACGTTATGTAAACTTTAAAAATGTTGAAGCAAACAATACCAGACTTGGTGCTCATTTTATTAAAAATGTAATCAGCCAAATTTATGACGACATGGAGCAAACCGATAATAGTTACAAGTCTTTTTTAGGGATAAATTATAAAATAGGAAATAACAAAATTAAAGTCCCACCAATAAAAGCCTTAAAAAACATCTTTAAATTATTAGACTACAACGTATCTGCTTTAAATAAAGAAAACACCTCTTTAGAGGAAGAACTTGAACATATTAATATGTTTTTAGATCTTATAAAATACCTTAAACCTAATACAAACATCCAGTTTGATAATAGTTTAAAACAAGAACAAAAAGAAAACATAAAAATTAAACCTACTTTGTTTTTTCCATTTGTGGAAAATGCTTTAAAACATGGCAGTTTAAACAATACAGACTCGTTTATAAGTATTGTTTTAAAAGCAAACAAAAACAAGCAGCTAAGCTACTGTTTAGTTAATAGTGCAGAACAACGATTAGATTACGAAACCAAAGTTGTTGAATCCTCTAATTTTGGATTAAATGCTTTACAACAATTACTAACTGCATACTACCCAAATAGTAAATTAGAACACAAAACATTGCCAAATAATCAATATTTGTCTGAACTAACCTTAAGCCTTAATTAAATGATACGCTATATACTTGTAGATGACAATCCTGATATTTTAGATCGTGTTAAAACTAAAATTGATAAGCTATCAAAAGACTACGAATTGCAACACGTAAAGAGTTATGATAATTCTAAAAAAGCATTTCAAGAGATAAACGAAGACGCCTACGATTTACTTATTGTAGATTTTGAAATGCCTGTTTATAATGGTATTGAGTTAGCACAAAAAATTGCAACTAATAAAAAAATTATTTTTTTAACGTCTACAACAAATAATGGGCCTAAAATGATGAATGCTTTAAACGTTTCTGGTTATTTGAGCAAGCCTTTTGATTCTGAGGAGTTTGAAACAATACTTAAAAATAAGGTAATTGGAAAAATAAATAATAAAAAAACGTATCAAAAAGGAGATTTGGTTATACTACCTATTTCTAAAAACAAAAATATGGGCATCTATCCAGAAGACATCTATTTTATTAGCTCTGCTTTAGTAAGTACTGGACATAAACTATTAAATGGCAAACAAATAAAAATGGAAAAACCTGAAGGTAACCTTGTTCATTTTTATGGAAAAAATAGTGAAGCTATATTTGAGGATATAAGAATTACTATTAGTGATTTAGAATCTAAACTGAGTTATTTAGGGTTTAGAAAAATAAATCAAAGCTATTTAATCAATACCAATTATATTAGAGATATAGATAATCGTAATTTAAAATTATATCATTGTAAAGAACCTTTTGAAATTAGCGCAAAAGAAAAAACATCGTTTTTAAATAATCTTAATGATGCTTAGTTAACTTGTATTAAAATCATTTCCTTTTTAACTCATCTAAAGTTTTACCATTTTTATCTTTCCAAGATGTCCATCCATTTGACGACCTTCCTTTAATAGAAGCTGCAGCTGCACTTGGCGAATTAAAGATATAATCTTCTTGTAAAACAAGCATGCCATTTATTTCCTTTAAGACCGATTGATTTTTTAGATTATTTCTAAGTTGCATAATCCAAGGAGTAACCGATTTAGTTTCATTTAAAACAAACTGACCACCTTTAAATACTAAAAAACCATCATCTACTAATTGGCCTTCAGCAATTGAGGTTTTTCCTTTACATATAAATATATCTTTATTAACCTCCTTCTTTCTCTTCTCTTCAAAGATTGGATAACCCAAAGTTGCTAACAGTATTTTAGCTGTATCAAAATTGTCTAACAAATCGTACTCTCTACTTTCGCTTATAGATGGCTTTTTAGAGCCTGTATCATTATCTGTAGCATATCTACCAATTTCTTTGGCTTTAGCTAAACAGTAATGCTCTAAATACTTTCCATCTGTTTTGGTGTACTCGTCTGTTTTGGTTGTTATTATTACACAATGTGTCCAAAAGTCTTTTTTACGATTGTGCGATTGTATACGTGTAAAACAATCTTCGCCTTCTCCAATATATACTAACGGTTTAGATCCATCTTCTGTATTCCCAAATAAAAAGTAAACACCTGTAAAATGAACCATGTCGCGTTTGGCTACTTCTTGCATTTTGTTTCTTGGAAACAAAATAGCTTTTACTAATCTATTAGTTAGCTCTGCTTCACGAATACTGGTTGGTGAACCATCTGGGAGGAATATTTGTATGGTTTGTGGTCTCATTTATAATTGTTTTCTATAATACTTAAATTCATTACCCAACCATTCCATTTACAAACACTTGCACAAACTCTTTCATTTTATCAAGTATACGCTCTCCTATTTCGCGTGCTTTTAAAATGCTTGGTCTAC
>JALZWC010000022.1 GCA_023300255.1 Saprospiraceae bacterium
CCGATTTCAAAAGATAAATGAGTGCAAAAGAAGCCGTCCTAGATGGACAAGTTATTTTTTTGTCGTTACTTAATTAGTTAAAATCCGTTGTAAACATAATCCGTTGTTGAAAAATACTTAACAACGGATTATGTTTAACAACGGATTATTACCGCTTTAATAGCTGACGATCTAATTTGTCGCAACTTTCTCAATATTAATAAGTTGCTCCATTACGTGACCAAATTATACATCAGATTTCTTATATCATATATCAGTCTAATTTTACTAATTAGCAGATGTAAAATGTAAGAACTAATACTCACTCCACATACCACTTTTTAACCACCTCCAATGCAGGCTTCTTAGGCGTAAAACTCAAAGGAGAAGGTTTCCGTCGTCTAGTAGAAAATTCGGTCGGAGTCCTATAAATTTCTGGAGTCCATTTCCAAATAAAAAAGCCGCTTATCCACTCTTCTTTCCAAAACATATCAAATACTGCTTGATAGCAAACTGCCTGTGTTTTATGGCAAATTTCTTCTGGATCTATCTCTCCTCTTTTCTCCCATTCCCAAGGATGAATAGCGGCATCTTTACTGCTTTTATAGCCAATCTCTGTAAAGACAATCGGCATATTCCAACGAGCCTGTACTTGTTTAATTTTTTGAACATGTGGTTCCCATCCTTTCTTTAATTCTTCTACAGTAGGATTTTCATTTTTTGTCAAAGGAAAGTATCCTTGAATACCAATATAATCTAGGGCATCCCAGAAGGCTATTTCTTCGTATTCTTTATAAAAATTAGCGGCATAGGTGAGTTGTCCAGGATAGATTTTTCGAATTTTGGCGATGATATTGCGCCAGCGCTGTTCATGCTGCGTAGAGACAATATACAATTCTGTACCAATGCAGAGTCCTTCAAAATTGTGAGTGGCTGCTAATTGTGCATAATGTAAAATAAATGCCTCGTATTGTTCAAACCATTGATCCCATTCTTCGGGAGATTTCATTTCAATATCAGATCGCCATTTACCATTGGCTTCTCTTATCCATATATGAGGCTTGAGTAAGGTTTTAATTCCTTTGGCTCTAGCCATTGCTGCTACCCTTGCTAGACTAGTATCTCTTCTTCGATTTCTCTCCTCATTACTTCTAAATTTAAGTTCTGGACTATCAACGCCTGTCTGCCAACCAAAGGGGGTTTGAGATATCCATTCTATACCGTGATTGCTGAGGCTTTGGATATCACTAGAGCGTACACTATCTCGAATAGATTCCCAGCATACGCCTTTCATCTTTTCGAATCCATTATGTTTTTTTGTAGCTAATTTGAAAGGAGATTGGCAGGCTTTGAATATCCCCGCACCTCCTAATAAAAATAGCAAAGGCAACCAATAAAATCGCTGTAGGTTGATGCTCATTCTTAAAGAAATAGTATTATATATTTAAGTTTCTTGATGCACGAATTTATACGCTATACCCGTCAAGCAAAGAGACGGACGCTTTTATGGTTCTTGGAAAGATGACAGCCACAGAAAGATGACAGCCATTTTGAAAATTTCTGCCATCATCAGTTACTATAGAATCATCTGATAATCAGGCAGAGATAGACTTGTCGAACTTTCTCCATATTAAAAAGCTACTCTCCCTCAATATCCTCCAATCGCCCTTGCATAGCCGCATATTCCGTATACCCACGCCCAATAAAATGCAGTTGATCTCCCTTCCGATAAAGCACTGCAGGAAATCCATTCACCCCCCATTGTCTGCTTTGTCTAAAATCTGTAACAGTCGCTTGTTTCATTTCTTCCGATGCAAATTGAGTTGAAAATTTCGCAAAATCAATCCCTAGCTTTTTACAAATTGGTTCATAAAAAACAGCTTGTTTGGGGTCTTGGTTTTCTACATAGAAGTAGTGTTGCGTTAACTCATAAAAGGAAAGGACCTTTTCTGGTGCGATACTTCGGACAGTGACTACTGCACGGCAAGCTGGCTCTGTATCATAATCGAAATTATCTAGTTCGAAGAGTTCATATCCAAAAGGCTGATTGCTTCGTTTATTCACTTCTTCCCAATGATGTTTAAGGAAATTCCTAAATTTTTCATTCCATTCTTCGCCGCCACCTGGTCGCAGTCCACCCATCACGATTGTAAAGGGTATATTTTCTTGTTGTCCATACCGCTGTAAGGCATTTAACTGTGGAGAAATACCCCAACACCAACTACACATTGGATCTCCGATGTAGATAATTTCGCTATCTGTTTTCCAATCTATTGGATCAATTGGTTGGTCAGAAAATTCAGGGATGGTGCATAGTCCTGTTTTGGGATCGCAATTGATTTTAATGTCCTTTGTTTGACTCATAAGAGATAGGGATAAATGGAATAATAAAATAAAAGTAACTATTGTCTTTAGCATATTATACGTTCTAATCTAACTTTCTTTTATTTGAGACTCTGTATATAACAATCGTTCGTGGCAATTTACCCAAACCTTATCATCGGATGGCTAGCGCCGTCCGATGAGGTTTTCGCGGCCATCGGACGGCGCTAGC
>JALZWC010000023.1 GCA_023300255.1 Saprospiraceae bacterium
CGCACTTCGTTCAAATAAGCAATGAAATTTCGTCAATTTTTAAACGAAAACTGTCTCTATTCTCTGCTCTCAGTTCTCTGTTCTTCAAAATGTCCAGTAGTGTAAATTCATTTTTAACCAATTTCCCTACTTTATTCCTTACGAATCATACAGAATTAAACTACATGATCAACTATTCTGAAGCAACTATCCAACATATTATTGCACATAAAATCGGCAATAAAAATAGAGACGAAGGGGTTGTAGTTTCTGCTAAAACGATTCCAATAGAGGAAGGTTTAGCAGATGTTTTAACTCATTATTTTCTGAAGCCTTTCACTAAGGTATCGGAAACCTTCGAATTTGTGCCAGCGGATGAACGTCGCTCTAATAAGCTACAAGCTATTACACAGGAACTATTCGAAGCGCCACAAGATACTTTTTATGATAATTCTGTAAAAGTATTAGAGCATTTATACGCACAATCTGACCATCCGCACATAAAGACAGGTGATTTATTCATCATTTTTTTTAAAGACATCCTATTGGGCGACGAATTAAGCTCTGCTATCGGCATATTCAAGGCGGAAAGCAAAGAGGATTTTTTAAAAATAACGCAAGACGCACAACAATTATTTATTAAAAAAGAATTAGGAATCGGCTTGAGAAAGTTAGATAAAGGTTGCTTGATCTTGCAGTCTGCGCTGGATGATGGTTCCAAAGTATTAAGTGTAGATAATAATAGCTACGATGCAGAGTATTGGTTATATCGTTTTTTGGATGTACAGCATGTAAGAGATAATAACTTTACGACTAAGTCCTATATGGAAATGTGTCAGTCTTTTGCTAATGAGGTAGTCAAAGAAAAAGAAGGTAAAAAAGAACAATTAGATTTTCTAAATCAATCCGTTCAGTATTTCGATGTTAATGAACGAGCGAGTGTAGAAGATTTCAAAGAAAGTCTATTTAAAGAAGAAGAGACAAAAGAAGAATTCAAGGCCTATGTAGCTAATTATGAGGCAGATATGGGCGTTGAGTTGTCAGATACTTTTTTAATTTCTAAATCTGCGCTGCAAAAAGAAAAACGAAATATTAAGAATTATATCAATCTAGATACTAATATTCAAATCAAATTAGATTTTCGTAATCCAGAGTCTAGCAGGCACTTTATTGAAAAAGGATTTGATGAGGCGAAAGGGATGAAGTATTACAAGGTGTTTTTCAATGAAGAAATGGAATGAATAGAGATAACCGCAAGCGGAGGGAAGGTCTTGATGAACTTTATTTAAGAATCATGTAAAGAATGACCGCCCAATTTTATTACAACTTATTCTTGAGATGTTCTTCAGTTTAAGTTATTGCAATAGCAAATAACATTTTAATAATTGTAACAATTGCTGTTTTTATTCTGTTAAAACAAAATAATCTATTATAAAAATGGCTATCTTTATAGATAATAAGAATAGTTGATCGCTTAGGAAATTATTTCTTATAAAACGAGAATTCCAAACACGTAAATTAAGACACTTATGTAATGGCAAAACAATACTTCCGCCATTTGGATGGTTTATTTCGCCCTTACTTACGGCAACTCACGATATTATATGGTTAGCAAAAGAAAATATCTTCTAATTAAAAGTGTTTTTATAGCCGCCTTTCTATTACTCTGGATGAATGGGCGATGCCTGTCTATTATGGCCCCTCCCACAGATTCTACAACTGTAAAAAAGGTTAAAAATGAATTTGCCCTGCGGGGAGTAGATGGGCCATACCTTTTTAAAGTAAAAAATAAATTAAGGGAAATACGAGTAGTAGCTACTGACGATGACTATCATATCGAAGAACGTATTTATGACTATAAATCTAAAGAAAAACATCTACAGCAATTTACCTGCGAAGTACAGAATGAAGATAGAGATGCCTTTACTTTCCATTTAAGAAACAAAATAAAATTTCCTAAAACGGTTTATAAGCAACCTGATAAATTACTAGCAATATCTGATATTGAAGGGAATTTCAACGCATTTTATAGCCTGCTAGTGGCAAATGGAGTCATGGATAAGGAATATAAATGGACCTATGGAGAAGGTCATTTGGTCTTGGTAGGTGATTTTGTAGATAGAGGAACCAATGTTACGCAATGTCTTTGGTTGATTTATAAATTAGAGCAAGAGGCAGAGAAACATGGTGGAATAGTACATTTTATTTTAGGCAATCATGAGGTAATGAATATCAATGGAATGCCCAATTATGCGGATGATAAGTACTTGAATTTGGCTCGACGGCTATCTGGTTATGAAGATCAATCAAAAGCCTATGAATATTTAATGTCTGGTCAACGAGAGTTGGTCAAATGGATGAAATCAAAAAATGTAATTGAACGAATAGGTACTACAATATTTGTACATGGTGGTTTAAGTCCAGAGCTTAGACAATCCAATATGTCTATCAAAGAGATGAATGATTTTCTTCGAAATAGGAAGTCTTCTAATTTCTATGGCAATGAAAATGATGCAAACCTTACAAAATTTTTATTAGGTCCACTAGGCCCTTTGTGGTATCGAGGCTATATAGGACGATTTAAACAGTTTTATATAAAAACTACCTTAAAAGAAGTAACGAATTTGCTTAAATACTATCAAGCAGAACAAGTCGTAATCGGACATACGACAGTAATAGAAGTATCTTCGGATTATAATGGAATGGTTTATCGTACGGATATTGGATTCCCTCCAACTAAGTTTAGTGGGCATTCAGAAGCCTTATTAATCGAAAAAGATCGCTTCTACAGGGTTAATGATACAGGAGATAAAATTTCCTTAAACTAAAACCTTAAAAAGGATACCTCTTGCAGGAATAATCAAATAGTTTTGACAAGTTTATCTAGTTGGTTGACATTGCCACAAAGACACAAAGCGAGTTATACTTGATGTTCTTCCTATCTTAGAGGTAAGAAGTGTCAACTACTTTTATGATTTGGATAAATTTGTCATAGTTTTTAAAAATATTAGCAATTGCCTCCTTTCCTACCACTACCAAACAAATAAACTACCCTTGAAACTATGGATAAAGTAATAACTGTATTAGCTAATGATAATACTACAGAAGTAACCGCTTTTTCTACCAAAGACAACACTTTATGGATACGAGAGGATGAGCTTAAAGCAGCAACAGGTTTTGAGCTAAAAGAGAGTGGTGCTTGTTATGATCCTTTAAATATCTGTATCCCATTATTAGAAGAAGGTTTTACACAAATTCAATCAGGCTATAAATGGCTCGATATGTCTAGACTATCCCAAAAATTAACACAAGCCTGTATTTCGAATGAAGACCAAACCGTTTGGAGTTTGGGCTTAATTCCAGAAGCAAGAAAAGCGATGTTAGCCTCTTCTATAGCGCCTGATTTTGAGATAGAAGATATGAATGGAACGACCATTCGCTTATCAGATTTTAGAGGAAAAAAAGTATTGTTAGTCACTTGGGCGACTTGGTGTGGATGTCGATTTGATGTGAAAAAATGGCAGGAATTCTATGAGGAACTAAATGATCCTAATTTTGAAATCATTTGTGTAGCAGAAGATTCACAAGGAGCAGCGGTGGCTAAAGAATGGTTTGTCAATGCTAAAGCGACCTACACCTGTATCATAGATACAACGCATAAAATAAGTACGCTTTTTGGCTGGGTTAATGTGCCAACAGGAGCGTGGATTGATGAAACAGGTACTATCGTTCGGGTAAATGAAAACGCTTATGCTGCCGAATATGAAATTGTAGATGAGGTTCGTTCCACTAAATTCAAATTTGGCAATTACACTTTTGCGAATGCGACCAAAGAATGGGTACGAAATGGACTCAATGACGAGTTAAAACAAACCAAAGAAAAGTTAAGTGCCAATACTAGATCCACCTCAACAGATGATTTGTTAGCGGACGCCTATTTCAAAATGGGGCTTTATTTTCAGGATAAGCAAGCGGAAGAAATGGCGAAAAAATATTTAAAAATAGCCCAGGATCTAGCACCTGATAATTGGAATATTCATAGACAAAGCTGGACGTTTAATGGTACTGCCTATGCCACTCAACAATGGCGGGAACGCACAAAAGCTAAATACCTCAATGATAGAAGTTGGAAGTATTATGAACCATTAGATTTGGTGACGGAGAGATAAAACGAATATTTCTCTATTCTAAAATCTATATAGTTTTAAAGACATTTATTAATAGCTATAACTAGCATGAAAATGGTGTAAGAATAATTTAATATTCTTACACCATTTTTTTTCTCACCTGTAAATTCAATTTCATTAATTACTCCATCCATTGTCAAGATAATCAAAATGACGTATTTTTGACGTAGGTTGAAGAAATGACTGACGAATAATTGTAGTATATAATCTTGCACTATTTTCCAAGATAATTCCTTTCTTTGGGACAATCAAATTTATCTAATTCCTTATAATTTAAACAAGTGTATTTAATCGGATACGACATAGGAAGTTCTTCCATTAAAGTCGCATTAGTAGATGCGAACTCTGGAGAAACAGTAAGTGTAGTACAAGCTCCAGAAACAGAAATGGATATTATCGCTAGAGAATCTGGTTGGGCAGAACAGCAGCCAGAAATTTGGTGGAATCATCTTTGCGTGGCGACTAAGAAGCTCTTGGACTCCACTAATATAGACCCAGAATTAATTCGAGGAGTTGGGATCGCTTATCAAATGCATGGATTGGTATTAGTTGACAAAAGTCAACAAGTACTTCGACCTGCTATCATTTGGTGTGATAGTCGAGCAGTAGCTATAGGGGATCAGGCCTTTCAAGAATTAGGTGAGGCCAAATGTTTAACGAATTTCCTTAACTCACCAGGGAATTTTACAGCGTCCAAATTGAAGTGGGTTAAAGACAATGAACCTGATCTCTATGAACGAATTGATAAAATGATGTTACCTGGAGATTATATTGGGATGAAATTGACTGGAGAAATCTGTACCACTCCTTCTGGTTTATCGGAGGGTATATTATGGGATTTTCAAAAGGGAGGTGTTGCATCCGACTTATTGGATTATTATGGAATTAAGGAGGAACTTATTCCTACCATAGTACCTACTTGTTCCGATCAAGGAAAAATAACCGCTGCCGCTGCTAAATTGACTGGTCTACCTGTTGGCATTCCTATTACCTATCGAGCAGGGGATCAACCCAATAATGCCTTATCCTTGAATGTATTAGAGCCTGGAGAAATTGCAGCTACTGGCGGTACATCAGGCGTAGTCTATGGAGTGATAGATAAAGCAGTATATGATAAAGTATCTAGAGTCAATAGTTTTGCTCATGTCAACTATACAGAAGATCAAGAAAGAATAGGGGTCTTACTATGTATCAATGGAGCAGGTATTCAATATAGTTGGATGAAGCAACAAATTGCTAGAGATAATATTAGTTACGTGGATATGGAACGGATGGCGAGCAGTGTACCTATAGGGTCAGAGGGCTTGCGTATATTGCCTTTTGGCAATGGTGCAGAACGGATGTTATCCAATGAAAATATTGGTGCCCAAATCAATAACCTGCAATTTAATCGACACAAGAGCGCACATATGTATAGAGCAGGATTGGAAGGCATTGCTTTCTCTTTTGTTTATGGTATACAGTTACTCAAGGAGATGGGATTTAAGATAGACGTGATGCGTGTGGGCAATGATAACCTGTTTCAATCGACAATTTTTGCATCTACTATCGCCAATTTAGTAGGTTGTAAAATTACGGTAGTAGAAACGACTGGTGCAGCTGGTGCGGCTAAAGCAGCTGGGTTGCAAACTGGATTTTATAAAACATTAAAAGAAGCCATTGGAAGCAATGGGGAAGTAATGACTTATCACCCACAAGAAAATGAAGAATATGAGCAAGCATATCAACTTTGGAAATCAGATTTAGATCAGTTGACGGCTGCCAAAAATGAGCGTAACACAACTCTCTGAGTTGTGCAATATGCCACAAATCAGAGAGTTGTGTTACCATCTTATAAACAAACGAAAAAATTAAACAGACATGGCAAGAAAATCAAAGATTTCAGTTGTAACAGGAAGGAAAGAATACTTCAAAAATATTGGTAAGATAAAATATGAAGGTCGAGATTCAGATAATCCGCTAGCCTTTAAATGGTATAAAGAAAACCAAAAAGTGGGTGGTAAAACGATGAAAGAACACATGCGTTTTGCTGTTGCCTATTGGCATACTTTCTGTGGAGATGGTAGTGATCCTTTTGGCGCACCCACAAAAATATTTCCTTGGTCAAAATCAAGCGATCCGATTAAAAATGCTAAGGACAAAATGGATGCGGCATTTGAATTTATTACGAAGATGGGTATTCCATATTATTGTTTTCATGACGTAGATTTGGTAGACGAGGGCGATACTTTATTGGAGTCCACTAAGCGATTAGAAAAGATCACTGCTTATGCTGCTAAAAAGCAAGAAGAGTCGGGCGTTAAATTATTATGGGGAACTGCTAATTTGTTTTCCAATCCTCGGTATATGAATGGCGCTGCTACCAATCCTGATTTTGATATAGTAGCTTATGCAGGTGCGACGGTGAAAAATGCGATTGATGCAACGATAAAATTAGGCGGAGAGAATTATGTGTTTTGGGGTGGGCGAGAAGGCTATATGTCTTTATTGAATACCAATATGAAAAAGGAATTGGACCATATGGCACAGTTCCTTCATATGGCTAAAGACTATGCTCGTAAGAATGGTTTTAAAGGTACTTTCTTTATTGAACCTAAACCCGCAGAACCTTCTAAGCATCAATATGATTTTGATGCGGCAACAGTGATTGGCTTTTTAAGACAATACGATCTATTAGACGATTTCAAACTAAACATAGAAGTGAATCATGCTACTTTGGCTCAACATACTTTTCAGCATGAGCTACAAGTATCAGCGGATGCAGGAGTATTAGGTAGTATAGATGCCAATAGAGGGGACTATCAAAATGGTTGGGATACGGATCAATTTCCCAACAATATCACGGAACTAACAGAGGCGATGTTAGTAATATTAGAGTCGGGAGGCATGCAAGGTGGTGGTGTTAACTTCGATGCAAAAACTAGAAGAAACTCTACAGATTTAGAAGATATTTTCTATGCACATATTGGTGGTATGGACATTTTCGCTAGAGCATTATTAATAGCAAACGATATACTAGAAAAATCGACTTATAAAGATTTGCGAAAAGCTAGATATAGTTCTTTCAATACCATTAATGGTAAAGCTTTTGAAGCTGGAAAGCTGAGTTTGGAAGATTTGTCCGAGATTGCACAAAAAGGAAAATCACCAAAATTAAGAAGTGGGCAACAAGAATTATTTGAAAATATAATTAATCAGTACATTTGATTGTTATTCATCATTTTGAAAGGAATATTTGCCACGATGGCACAAAGGCACTAAGTATAACACTTTGTGCCTTCGTGCCTTCGTGGCAAATTAAACCATACTAAAAAAGGAATAGTATTATGCTAGTAACTAAAACAATCAATTGGGGAATAATAGGTTTAGGAAGTATAGCGAATTCTTTTGCAAAAGATTTGGCCTTAGTTCCTAATGCGCATTTAAAGGGAGTAGCTTCTAGAACTAAAAAGAAAGCTAAAGAATTTGCCAAAGAACATCATGCCGAGAAAGCATATGGTAGTTATGAAAAGCTATTTAAAGATGCTTCGATTGATATTATTTATATAGCAACGCCTCATGATTCTCATGCGGCATTATCCATAGCAGCGATGAAAGCAGGGAAAGCAGTTCTTTGTGAAAAACCCTTAGCGGTCAATGCTAAGCAGGTTAAGAAAATGATAAAGACGGCTAAGAAGCAGAAAGTTTTTATGATGGAAGCTTTTTGGTCTAAATTTAATCCATCGGTAAAGCAATGTATTGACTTAGCTAAAAGTGGAAGAATAGGGGAGGTGAATTACGTCAATGCAGATTTTTGTTTTTATAAAGATGCACCAGCTGAAAGTCGTATGTTTAATTTAGATTTGGCTGGAGGGTCTTTATTGGATGTAGGGGTATATCCTGTGTTTTTAGCGTATTCCATTTTTGGCAAGCCAGAAAAGATTCTTGCCACTGCTCGCTTTCATGAAACGGGTGCAGATATTCAAACTGCCGCAATTTTGAAATATAAACAAGGCATAGCCAATGTGTTCTGTGGCTTTGTTTCAGAATCTGATACGGTGGCAAAAATCTATGGGACGAAAGGTAGAATCTATATAGATTCTAGATGGCATGAAGCCCAAAGTTATCGAATAGTTGATGGCCCTAATAGTAATCATAATCAAGAAATTGTAGTCAAGCCGACTCGTGGAAAAGGCTTTTTTTATGAAATTCAAGAATGTATGCAATGCCTCCAGGAGGGGAAGTTAGAAAGTGAAGAATGGTCTCATAAAAACAGCTTAGAATTGATGAAAATTGTAGATGAAATAAGAGAGCAATGTGGATTGAAGTATCCGTTTGAATAAAGTTATTTAGAAACTTATTCTTCAATTTATGAAATTCATAGTAAATTATATAGAAGGCTTGATGATGGTGTCACCAAGTAAGTACAAGGACAAAATCAAACGTAGTTTTTAAACACATAGGCACATAGGGCACATAGCCTATGTGCCTATGTGTTTAGATAAAATTCTAATTGTG
>JALZWC010000024.1 GCA_023300255.1 Saprospiraceae bacterium
TTGAAAGAAGAAGAAGACATGCTAAGTAAAGTACAGTTCATCACCACCGTTACGAATATCGTTGCGGTAGCAATCGAAAATAAAAGGCTCTTTAAAAGACAACTAGAACAAGAAAGATTAAAGCGGGAAATGGAGCTGGCAAGCGAAATGCAAAAGATGTTAATCCCTGCAGAGTTACCAAATGCTACTGGCTATGAATTTGCTAGTATCTATCAACCACACTTAGGTGTTGGTGGTGATTATTTTGATGTGATTAAGTTCGATGAAACCCACTTTGCGTTTTGTATAGCCGATATATCTGGTAAGGGCGTAGCAGCTGCCTTATTAATGGCCAACTTCCAAGCTAATTTTCACAGCCTGATCCGTAAGCGATACCCTCTAGATGAATTTATCAAAGAATTAAATCAATCCGTGTTACGGATTACCAATGGAGAAAAATTTATTACTTTCTTTGTAGCAGAATATAATACAGAATCTAGAGAATTAACCTACATCAACGCAGGACACAATCCGCCTATCTTAGCTATGAATAATAAAATTCATTTTCTTAAAAAAGGTTGTACTATTCTAGGATCTTTCTCCGAACTACCGCATATAGAAATCGGACAGGGCGTGATCGAAACACCTGCTATTCTATTAACTTATACAGATGGTTTGACGGATGTAACGAATAAGGATGGTGAGTTTTTAGAAGACGATGTCTTGTATGATTTTACTAAGCAAAATGCACATCTGCCAGCGAAAGAATTTAATCAACAATTATTAAAGAAAATAGAAATATTTAAACAAGGTCGGGCTTATCCTGATGATTTCACAGTATTGACTTGTAAGATATTCGAGTAATTTAAGTTCAAGGCCAAGTATCAAGTTCAAGTTCAAAAATTAGACTTTGACGTTTTGATGTAGACAAAATCCAGTTTTTGAACTTGAATTTTCTCAACACTACTTCATTCCCATCGCTTCCTTCTGATTAAATTTACCAAAGGCATCTAATCCACATTCTAAGAATGCTGCATAATCATTAGCTTCTGGCATGTAGCCAACAGGGTTATTTAATGGCTGCTTACCATCAGGTGTCAACAACACATAATAAGGTTGTGTATTACTTTTAAATCGAGCTGCTTGAAAGTGTGCCCACTTATTACCATAGCTTCGTAATTTCCGCTTGGTACCATTTGCTCTAACTACCTCTACTTTTTCGGATTCTGGTAGGTCTTTCTTATCATCTACATATAAAGAAATCAATACATATTTTTCCTTCAATTGATTGTAGACTTGATCTTGTGGCCATACATTTTCTTCCATCTTTCTACAATTCACACAAGCGTAACCTGTAAAATCTAACAAGATAGGTTTGTTAACTTGCTTAGCATAGGCAATACCTTGATCATAGTCTTTAAAACAATTTAAGTTCTGTGGACAATCACAAGGATATAAAATACTATAACAAGCAGGTGGTGCAAAACCACTTAAATAAGTCAAGGATTTTAAAGAACCTGCTTCTTTATCATACATAAATCCTGTTGCCATATAGGCTGCAAATGCAATCGACGCAATACCTGTAAGGATACGCCCAAGTCCTAATTTTTGAAGAGGCGAATCATGCGGAAATTTAATTTTTCCAAACATATATAATCCTAAACCAATAAAAGTCAATATCCATATTAACAATATTGGCTCTACTTTTAAAATATTCCAATGAGATACCAAGTCTGCATTAGATAAGAATTTGAATGCTGCTGCTACTTCTAAAAATCCTAAAGTTACCTTTACCGTGTTCAACCAACCACCTGATTTTGGCAAAGATTTCATCATACTTGGAAACATCGCAAATAAGGCAAATGGCATCGCCAGTGCCAGACCGAATCCTCCCATACCTGAGGTTAATTGCATAGCCCCTCCATCGGAAGTTAATGCCCCCGCCAATAGTGATCCTAATATAGGTCCCGTACAAGAGAAAGATACCAAGGCTAAAGTTAAGGCCATAAAGAAGATTCCTAAGACTCCTCCTGCACCTTCCGCACCACTAGATTTAGACACCCAGCTTTCTGGTAATGTTAGTTCATAAAATCCAAAAAAGGAAAAAGCAAAAAACATAAAAATGAAGAAGAACGCAATGTTCAACCAAACATTCGTAGAAATTTCATTTAAAATATCTGGATTAATGGAATCCATTAAATGGAATGGGACACTTAGTAAGATATAAACCATAAAAATAAAGAAACCATAAAGCAAAGCATTCATTAATCCTTTGGATCGATTCTCACTTCCTTTAGTAAAGAAACTTACTGTTAGTGGTATCATAGGAAAGACACAAGGTGTCAACAATGCTAGTAAACCACCGATGAATCCTAAACCAAATATTGTCCACAAACCTTTACTTCCTTCTTGTGCAGGGCTTCCACAATCCTGAATAAGTGCAGTTCCGTCTCCTTGCTCCATAGTAGTTCCTCCTGCACTTCCTACAGTACTAGCAGCTACATCTCCAATAGAAGCTACCAAAGTAGCAGGAACAATTCGATAAGGCTCTACAAGAGGAGGCGTACAAGTCTCATTATTACAAGCCATAAATTCTACCTCTCCTTCGATTGCTTGATCTGCATTCGACACTTTTACTCGCTGAATGAACGTAGCTTTGCCTCCTTCAAATTTGGTAACATTTACACCAAAAACTGGTTCATGTGCTTCTTTTAGTTTTCCTACTTCTTTTGCATCTCCTATTAATTCATAATGAGCTCCTTTCGTAAAATAAAAAGCTGTTGGGATTGGTCCGCCTTCTTCTGTATGTTGAGAGTACATATACCATCCCTTATCTAGAGTAGCTTTGAAAGTCAAGTCATATTCTTCCTCATTAACCTTTGTCGCAGTAACCGTCCAATCTGCTGGATCTAAGATACCACTGTTCTCTGCACTTGCAAGATTCTCACCTAGATGTGCTACAGACTCAGCAGCAGGATCACTTATTTGCTCTTCAGGAACTTGCTCTTTTTGAATGCTTGTCTTTGCAGAAGTTTCGACTGTTTGGGTAATTTCTTTTTTTGTATTAAGTACAACACTACCTATAGTATTAGCCGCTGTATTTTTTGCAGCGTTTGTTACGGTACTTGTTGACTTGGGAGCTTCTTTTAGAAGCTCCTTACTGGCTTCTTGTTTTGGTTCTACTGCACTAGTTGCTGCTTTTAAGCTAAATTTAAAATCTTCTTCTGTAGGTGGTAAACAACGAGTAGCATCACAAGTCATAAATTCTAAATAGCCTACTATAGGTTTAGAATAATCTGTTACTTTTATCTTTTGTTTAAAAGTCGCTACTTTAGAAAAAGTAATTAAATCCATCTCAAAGACGGTATCAAAAACTTTTTTCTTATTTTTTGTAGCCTCTTCCGTTTTGCCTATTTTCTCATAACCTGCCCCTTCTTCAAAATTGAAGCTAGTCGGAATAGGTCCATCCAAAGATTCTAAATATTGGGAATAGATCTTCCATCCATCATCTATTGTGGCAGTAAAAATAAGTTCAAATTCGTCATTACCAATAGACTTATTATCCATCTGCCATTTTACAGGCGTTAAGATTTGTCCGAAGGCAGAGATAGTTAATAATAAGAGAACTCCTAAAGTAGTTAGGGCTTTCATTGGTAATATTTTTACGATAGAAAAGGAAGTATTAAGTAGTTTAGCCTATTTATCTATTGATTTTAATTTGTGCTATATCTGTTTCATAGGAACGAAAAAAATAGTCGTATCTATACACATATGTATTATAAACAGAAATTGTTTCACTTTAAGTGTCCTTAGTGCTACATACAAAAGTATGTTTAAGTTAAGAAACAGTTTAGTTGTATTGCTGTTCTTGCTACATCTAGTCATTACAACTCCTTATTCGCCAATCGCAATATCAAATTCCACTTCTTGAGGAGGTAAACACTGCTCATTATCACAAGCCATAAACTCTAAGTAACCAGTTAAATTAGTAGCCCCTTCTTTTAATTTTATTTTTTGACGAAATAACACCAAACCACTGAATTTAATGACATTCACTTCAAATAAACTATCAAACCCTTCTTTCTTTTTTCCTTCTTCTGTTACCGATCCTATCAATTCAATCGCTGGATTTTCATTCGCATAAAATCCAGTAGGAATTGGACCACTTGGATCTGTATGCTGAGAATAGATATACCATCCTGGTATTACATCTGCACTGTACGTGATCGTATATTCTTGCGCTCCAGTTTTCTCTGCAATAAAAGACCAAGTAACAGGATTTGTTTCTTGTGCTAAAAGAGAAAAACTAGAAAACAAAACAGCTAAAAAAATAAGGTAAGATCTTTTCATAGTCAATATATAGTTTATTTGATGGTGTTAAATTAGGAAGTGTTTGTTGAAACTGTTAACGCAACGTATGACAATTAACCAAGCACAGGACTAACAAAATTTCACTTTTTTTAAATAACAAGCTACTTTTATACTTCTGCTTAACAAAAAATTATGATTTTTTTAAACCCTTTTAATTAAATCGTCCTACTTAGCTAAACTATCCATAGTTTTGAAGGTTAATTAAAGGGTATGTATTTGACTATAAATAATCAAAAATTATACCCTAAAGGAAAAGAAGTCTGCTATTCAAACTCCAAAGTTGTTTAAAAATGAATTAATTCATTT
>JALZWC010000025.1 GCA_023300255.1 Saprospiraceae bacterium
TCTCCTCTTTGCATAAAGGAGCGTAGCTCCTGCCTAGCGGCCCGACAGGTTCGGCCCTGTATAATTGACACTTACTTTGCGATCATTTTGCGGTCAATGTCCCAAGTCTTCGAGACTTTGTAAGTCGGAGTGTTCTCGGTCACTCTGTAATGCTATGACTCCGCTTTCCTATCCGTAAACGGTTCATTCGCTTTGCGAATTTATGCCTTGTACCCCTCTAACTTTCTCACAAATCACACTCACTACTATCAATTGGAAAGACCACTAAGGGAATAGGAAATACAGCGCTATAACGGGTATATTATCTCTTTCCTACTCCCTAACTTGAAAAGTTATAAGTAGTAATTGAGTAAAAATATTGTTAGAAATAAATAAATTGTTGGTTTTTACATTGAATTAGAATACTTTTGTTTTAAGATAAAACATTTTGTTTTATCGTTTTAGAATGTTTTTTATAAAAGAAAGTTTTTTTAAATAGTTTCTAACTTTATTAATCATTAATAACAATTTAATTACATGATTTAGTTAATATGGTTTGTCCTTCTGAATACATATATGAAAAAATATAAATAAAATGTTTACTGATAGGAGTTTCTTCAGTCAATTAAGGGTGAAAATCATAACATTTTATATAAATTATATTTTTTTAATTATGTAAGTCATTGGTTCACATTGTTGGTAAGTACTACTTATAGACAAGTTATCAACATTAAAACCATAGGTTACCAACACATATTAACAATTTGCTTTATTTGATGTATTAGGGTATTCGTCAAATAAAATGTAGATTTGTTAGGAATAATTAATGACCCGTTTTACAAAAATTATGGCAGGACCAGAAAAAAATGTCAAGCAAATTTCTCGGCTTAAACCAAACAAGACCGAGGGGGACCTTTCAACTTATGTGTTCGGAAAGGTACAGCCTCAAGCTTTGCCCTTAGAGGAAGCAGTATTGGGTGCACTGATGCTAGATAAAGATTCTATTGCTATAGTTATTGATATATTAAGATCAGAAAGCTTTTATTCTGATGCCCACCAGTTGATATATAAGGCGATTCTACGTTTATTTGAACGATCTCAGCCAGTTGATTTATTAACAGTTACGGAAGAATTGAAGAAGGCTGGTGATTTGGAGAAAGCAGGAGGAGGATTTAATTTAGTAAACTTGACCAATCGTGTTGCTTCTGCAGCTAATATAGAATACCATGCTAGGATTATTTCTCAAAAGCATATCCAACGAGAGTTGATTAGAGTTTCTACTGGAGTTATAAGAGATGCTTATGAAGATACTACAGATGTATTTCAATTATTAGATGATGCAGAACAGGGCCTTTTCAATATTACACAGCAAAACCTGAGTAGGAGTTATGAGAGTATGGGCACTTTGGCTAGTAAGGCCTTGAAACAACTAGAAGAGCTTTCTCAAAGAGAAGAAGGCCTTTCAGGTGTACCTACTGGATTTACAGACTTAGACAGAATTACTTCTGGGTGGCAGTCTTCGGATTTGATTATTATGGCAGCTAGGCCAGGAATGGGTAAGTGCCTTGGTAAAGGAACCAAGGTATTAATGTATGACGGTACTTTGAGAAAAGTAGAAGATGTACTCGTTGGTGATTTATTGATGGGAAATGATTCTACCCCTAGAAAAATCCTCTCTTTGGCAAGAGGAAGAGAAGGAATGTATTGGGTTCGACAGAACAAGGGTATTGATTATCGGGTAAATGAAAGTCATATTCTTTCTTTAAAAAGAAGTCGTAATGAAGGTTCTCATAAACAAGGGGATATTTTAAATATTAATGTTAAAGAATATTCTGAAAAGACCACCAAATTTAAATCTAATTATAAGGGCTATCGGGTTGCTGTAGAATTCGCAGAAAAAGAGACACCTTTACCACCATATTTTTTAGGCTTGTGGTTAGGTGATGGAACATCTAGTAAAAATGAAATTTCTAATAAAGATGAAGAAGTTGTTGTCTATTTAAAGCAATATGCTGATGATTTAGGACTTGATTTAAAGCAATACGAACGAAATCCTGATAAATGCCCTAGATATGGAATATCTGGAGGACATACGGGTAAAAAAGGCTATTCTTTAAAGGTAGAATTAAGAAACATTGGGGTTTTAAATAATAAACATATTCCACAAGAATATTTAGTTAATTCTACTGCAAATAGATTGGAATTGCTAGCTGGTTTGATTGATAGTGACGGGCATTATTTGGTACAATCAAATGGTCTAGAAATTACTCAAAAGAATAAGAGATTGGCAGAAGATATTAAATTTTTATGCGACTCATTGGGTTTCAGAACTTCTTTTATACCGAAAAAGGCAAGCATTGCTTCTATTGGTTATGAAACAACTGTTTATAGATTTAGAATTTATGGTGATATTGAAAGAATTCCAATTAAAATAAAGCGTAAGCAACCTAATCCATGGAAAAGCCCTGTTGATTGGCAAGTAACGGGAATTCAAATAGAATACGATAAGGTTGATGATTTTTATGGTTTTGAGATTGATGGAAATCACCTCTTTTTATTAGAGGATATGACGGTGACGCATAATACTTCTCTGACCTTAGCATTAGCCAAAAATGCCGCAATGGATTTTGGCAAACCAGTTGCATTCTTCTCTCTGGAGATGTCTAATATACAGCTAGTACAGCGTTTAATCTCTTTAGAAGCAGAGATTTCTGGTTCTAAGTTAAGAGGTGGTAATCTAGAAGATTATGAATGGAAGCAATTACACTCCGTCATCGAGAAGATGAGTGAAGTGCCTATTTTTATAGATGATACGCCTGGTATTAATATTTTTGAACTTCGGGCTAAGTGTAGACGGCTGAAAATGCAAAATGATATCCAAATGGTTGTCATTGATTATTTACAGTTGATGACTGGAGGAGGGGAGAATAAAGGAGGTAATAGAGAACAAGAAATTTCGGCTATTTCTAGAGGATTAAAGGGCTTAGCCAAAGAATTAAATATACCTGTAATTGCCTTATCTCAGTTAAGTCGGGCAGTGGAAACGAGAGGAGGAACGAAGCGTCCTCAATTATCGGATTTGAGAGAATCAGGAGCGATCGAGCAGGATGCGGATATTGTAACCTTCATTTATCGACCAGAATACTATCAAATATTAGAAGATGAAGAAGGTCAATCTTTAAAAGGA
>JALZWC010000026.1 GCA_023300255.1 Saprospiraceae bacterium
GCTTTTACTTTACTCTTGTAGCTTAATTGTACCTCTGATACAGAAAATAGCTTATTCATAATTCTTTGTTTTTTTGACTCTTAGTTGGTTCATTTAAAAAGTCATTTTCATAATAAGGAAACTCCCTTGTCTGAGAGCGGTAGGCATTCTTCTTTGGCATTTTTTTTTTCCGACTTGCCAAATTCTTAATTGAGGTATCCTTCCCTTTTTTCATTTGCAGGGGGATACATAAGTGGAGATAGGTGCAAGGAGGTAGGGGAATTTATCGGTAGCGCAGTCTCCTAAAAATTATCCTGCCAGGCATAGCCGATTCCTTGAACCTATCGGAGCGTTGTATTTTTTTGTAAAAGGAAAAAGGAAGGATGCCCTTAAGCAAAAATTCAAGGTGGGTATAAAGAAGGCTAAAGCGAGGATGCTGTTAGCGACCTATCCATTCGTCGATCGTCCCTTGGTTCCTGAACTAGTTGTTATTGGAGGAGAGCTTTGTATTGGGAAGGGAATCATTACTAGTTTAGGGGGACGTGAGAGGAATTGACATCGGGAGAGCTTAGTGTCGAGGCAACATGTAACATATAATCGAGCATACACTATTCCAAGTAATCGTCACTTCTACCCTATTTATTCTTGCTGTGGTTAACTATATTATTATATAAGTATATCTTCCAAGCATATAATCAGGTTATTTCAATTGCTTAATTCATTATATATAAAAGGAACTGATTATGGTAGAGCTAATTGGTAGTGTCACACTATATATATGTGTATGCAGATTCAGAAAGGTAAGGAATGTATATTGTATTCATCTTTTATCGCTGGGGGGTAGATAAAAGATATTGGGAGTAGACTTCGGTTGGCTCCCTTTTTTATTTTGGTATATCTTATTCAATTCTTTTCTGACTATTCTTATTTATTTAAAGCCTTGTTGCTAGTTACTACTTTAAGACCTGTTTTTTCTTCAAATCTCTTTAGAGAATCTCCTGCAATGCTAGATGCTTTTTTTGCTGCTTTGTGATTTTCTTTATAACCTTGCGCATTTTCTTTTATAGCTAATAATCGAGTTGTCTCCTCAGCCATAATCGTATAAACTAACTCCATTGTTGACATATTATCTCTTAGGTTTTGTCGAACTATACCCTTTAATGTTTTGTATTCTCTGGTATTTAATCCAAAAGTACCTCGCATAATTTCATCTGTTAACAAAGCAAACTCCTGATCCTTAACATCTCTATTATGCCATTCCTCTGTTAACTGTGTCCTTATTTCAATGCTTCTAATTCTTGTGGTAATCCAATTATCATCATAACCTTTTTTTCGGAGGGCATCTTTTAATCTATCCGTTAGTACATCAGTATCTTCCGTCTCTTTAATAAACTGATTACCTGCATTAGCTAGCCATATTTTAAAAGGCTCTGCATTTGGAGAAGGAATAGACTGTATTAGTCTCAAAATTGTTTCTCTATTAGCACAATCAGTCGTCCTCATTTTACCGTCTGCCGCTTCTAATTTCAACCCGTCGCAATTTGAGACGACTTGACTCCCTTCTTCATTTAATCTCATTTTAAGATTTCTCCAATACCGTCCTGGATCAGCAGATTGCGATAGAGCCCCCACTATATCAACAACGGAATACCATGTTTCTGTTTCATGAGAAGTAGTCCGAATATTAAATTGTTCAAAGTTTAAAATCTCCATACATAAGTTCGTTTAAATACAGCAGCTACCAGTCTTAAGGAATTTATTTTTCAGTATTCTTTTTCTTTAAAGCCTCAAATTCACTATTCTTCATGTTTTTAGCCTCCATTCGGTTGTAAAAATTTTCTGGTTTATCTTTTTCCATCTTCTTGGCATACGCTCTTACTTGCTCTCCTATTTTAATAAGATATGCTTGCTCTTTACCCGTAATACTTGGATTGAGTATCCATTTAACTAATGTGCCTGGCTTTTTTATTTTTGCTCTTTCTTTGATATATTTTATCAAATACAACACAAAAATATCTTCAAATCCATCCGATAAACCACTCTTAATTTCAGGTAATAGTCGATGAAAAGCAATACCCGGAAATACACCAAACGCTACCAAACCTTCATAAGCTTTTAATTCCGCTCTAGTAAGTGTATCAATATCAGCTTGAGATACATTTTCCTTTTTAGGCACATCAAAAATAGCAAACTCAAAACCTACGAATTTCCGTCCGTCCTTAATTTTTTCACAGCTTATGTATATGGTCGGGCTACAAGCATTAATTTCTTCTACTGCTTTATCAACTACTTTCTTTTGAAAATTAGTTGGTCCATATTTTCCCGTGTACTTATTATGTAATAATAACTTCTGTTGTAATTCTTCTATCATATAGGATTTCCGACTCACTTTCTCAAAACCTCGTTTAGAATCTCTATATGCACGAAGCATCATATAAATTCGAATAGAGTGACCACTTTTCATCGGGACTACCTCACTCAATTGAAATTGAACATATTTTTTCATATTCAATAGATGAGGTTCCATCCAACGGGAAAAAACAAATCTTATACAGAGGGCACCAGTTTCATTCTTTGCAGGTTCTATTATTTCAAAAAAGCGCCTTCTACTTTTTACCTGTTTCATTAACTCCGACTCTAATACCACACCACTATCAAAAAGCCGTTTTGTTAGATCTTCCAAACGCTCATAGAAACTTCCCCATTTAGCAGCATTACCAGCTGTTAACATTGATTGGATATTTGTTACAGGAATCAACTTTTCATAAAACGTTTCTGCCTTTGTGTCAATACTGGAAATCAAACACAACATTACTTTTTGTTCTAAGGCAGGCATTCTATAGTTCTGCTGAAAAACGAAACTATTTTCTAATTTAACAACTCTCCGCTCGCTTGTATGTTTTGATTTCATTAGGAATGGTGTAGTTTAGATTCTAGTAAGTTTACATCTTGTGTGGTTTGTAAATGTAATGATCTACAAATTACAATTACTCGTACCTAAACAAAGATAGTAAAAAGTTGTACTTATTTTTTTCAAAGTACAACCCACAAATGGTACAACCAAAACAACCATATCCACAACTGGTACAACTTAAACCCACAAGAGGTACAACATAAAACCGTTTTTAACCCGCAAAGAGTACAACTAAGAACAAATAGAAGCCCACATTAAGTACAATTTAAAGACACCCACAACTAGTACAACTAGTTGAAAAGCTCCACTAAACACAAGCTTTCAACGACGAGAATGAAAAATCCATTATTAGCTCTAAATAGTAAGTAATAAATAATAGGTATTAAAATACTTAAGTAAGAAAGTATTTTTCAAAAAAAATATCCTAATACTTAAAAAAGCACATATTTTTTTCAAAAAATATGACTTTACAGTTAGATTCTATTTTTTAAATTAAATCCAAATTAATCAGAACCCACAATTGGTACAACTAAATTAGCTTCATAACTACTATTTTAATTATTGATAGCTTAGCCCACAACTAGTACAACTATTTTTATGAATCTAGCTATTTAATTTATCCCACAATAGGTACAACTTACTGTTTTGGAAACCATTGCTATTTATAACTTACCCACAACTAGTACAACATTAATTCTCTGCAAGAACAATCTGCATCCCACAACTAGTACAACTTTCTTATGTTTTTTGATAAATGGAAGGATCTATTTTACCAAGTAACTAAAAAAGCTCTTAAACATAGAAAGAAACCAGAACCCCACAATAGGTACAACTTTAAATCAGAAATTGATATCTGCCCTTTTAAGGGAGTAGGTAATAAATAAAGTACCCGTTATGGCGTAGTAATTTTTTCTTGTGAGAAATCGTAAAAATCAAGGCATAGCTGGGCTACGGCTTTATTTTTAGAGTTTCTCACAAGGAAAAAGAACAAGTCAGAATGGGTAGGTTATTTTTTTCCTAGTCCCTAACGTAAGTAATTGTTCTTAGTACAAAATAAAGTAGAGAGTATTGCAGCTTTAAATACTAGTTCTTTTCTAAAGCTTATTATTTTGGGCTTTCTTATTAATGGTATATCTATTGGATATACAAAAGATATATTTTGTCTATTATTTGAATATCTTTTGTATATATTTACACCTAATTTTATGTTTATTAAGCGTCATACGGAAAGCTTAATCATCTATAGAATATTCTTTTAACTCGTTATTCAACATAAAAATATACTATGGTAATTACAGTAATCAGCTTTAAAGGAGGAGTAGGTAAATCCACCGTTAGTCAAAACTTGGCAGTAAGTTTAGCCCATCAGGGTAAGGACGTATGTATTATAGATGCAGATGAAAATGAATCATCCAATATATGGTATAGTTTCCGACCAGAAGAACTACCTTCTGTTCCAGTCTTTCATGTTACCAATCGTACAGATATGAGTAAAACGATCAATACGCTAAGTGAGCGTTTTGATATTGTAATAATAGATTGTCCACCTGCAGTAAAGGATACTACTTCTAGGGCTGTAGCAAAAAGTGATTTTTCTCTAATACCTATTACCCCTACTGGTGGAAGTGATGTTTGGGCAACTGAAAAATTTTTAGAACATATTTCTCTGTTACGAGACCGTTTAGATGCTCCCCTGCCCTGCTACTTTGTAGTTAATAGATATGAACCTAATGTAACTATGCATAAAGCATATCTCAATGCGCTAGGAGATTACATGGAAAAGTACCAAGTAGATTGGATGAATACTATTCTTCATAAGCGTAGTGCATATGGGGAAGCCAATGCTAACGGTATGGGAGTTCTCGAATATGAAAACCCTAAAGCTAAAAAGGAAATTAAAGACTTGACAAAAGAAGTTATGGCAATTGTAGAGCTGGCAGTTTAATCATAAAACTTTAATCAGGTATCTTTTGTATATACAAAAG
>JALZWC010000027.1 GCA_023300255.1 Saprospiraceae bacterium
AAGGAACCGTAGCCCAGCTATGCTTAATTTTTTAGCATTCCTTAGAAGAAAAAATGTCTAGCTTAAAACGACCAATTTATTCTTACACTTTGCCTTAAGGATTGCGCAAGAATAAATCTCAATCCCAATATATCAATTTTGTTTTGCGGTCACTCAGGCTGCGCATACCATTTTTGTAACACCGCTAGAGCTGGTTTGCCTTGCACAGAAAAACTTGTATCTTTTCCAGATTTAGGTTGAGCAAACCATTTCCACGAAAAACCACCTGCTATCCAAGACTTTTCCCAAAATGTTTGAAAGAAAGCTTTGTATAAATTCACTTGAGTTTGATCATTGAGTTGGATGTTCTCTCCTTTGTCATGTGTCCATGGACGTTTACCCGCATAAGAGACATTTCGATATCCAAACTCAGTTAACAAAATTTTCCGATCTTCTACTTTACTAAGTTTCTTTAATTGTTTTTGAATAGCTTTCCAATTTTTGACTGTTTTTCTTATTTCCGGAGTTTTCATTTTATTAATAGGGAAATAAGTATCTACACCGATGTAATCTACATCTTGCCAAAAAACAATTTTATCGTATTCATCCCAATTGGCGGCGTAAGTGATTGGGCCACTATATATTTTTCTTACTTTTTGTATAAGTTGTTTCCAGAATGCGGGACGTTGTGTTGTAAATTTTTTCATTTCTGTTCCAACTGCAAACAAATCTACCTTATGAGTTTCTGCTACTTGAGCTAATTTTAGAATATAAGTTTCATAATTAGCTTCCAAGATTTGCCAATCTTTTTCTTTTTTCAAGGATAACTCTCCTCTCCATTCTACGCCTCTTGTTTTGTCTTTTACAGCTTTGTTTATTTCTTCTAGTTTGCTAAGTACAATATGAGGTTTTAAAAAAACCTTTAAACCAACTTGCTTAGCTAATTCAATACCTTGGATATTTGCCTCAATCGTTTTACTCCACCATTCGTTTTCTTCATCTGGTAAAAGCAATAATGTATTGCGATCTAAGGTAGCTTCTGGGATTAATGCTGCCCAATTAGCATTGGAAATTTTAATATTTTCAAACATCTCTGCTGTTAGAGAAGGTTTGCCAGGACCACTAAAACTCATACCATTTATTCTCTGTGCATTAAGAGTAATTGTACTTGTTAAAGTTAACATTAAAATGGCGCAAAAACACAATTCTGCTTTATTAATTCGAAATTTATTACTCATTATTTTTTACAGTCTAGGAATTAGATAAGGAATAAATGGAGGTAATTTTTTCTCTTAAAAAAGATAGGTCAGGAATGATGTAGAAATAAGTTTAGATTCTTGGGTAGATTATTTTGGTCTTACTTTTCCCCTGCCTGCGTTCCTTGGCAGGCAGGTTAAAAAATCCTTATACCTGTCGAGCCGCCAGGCAGGATAGTTGTTCTATAGAAGTATTCTTAGAATGATATGTTTTTTTATATTAAAAATATTGTCCGAAACCAATTACCAAACCTTCTTCATTTCTATTGAATACATCAATACCATAGTCTACTCTTAAAACAGCACCATATACTTTTCTGTAAATAATTCTAAATCCACCGCCAATGAATTGGCGAAATTGATCCTTATTTAAGAGGTCCTTGAGTTGCCCTCCTGGATCTCGCCAAGTACCAGTATCTGAAAAGGCAACAATTTGTGCACCCCATTTTTTGGATTCGTGTACCGTGTGCCTATATTCCGTATTTAAAATAACCTGAGCTGTTCCTCTATCAATTCTATTGCCTATACCTCTAATATTTGTATGGCTATCCGCAACAAAAGGAGCGAAAGGCGTATCATTATTATTCGCAATTCCTAGCTGTAGTCTAGTAGCTAAATTTCCTTTCTCTCCCAGTATAGCATAATATCTTGCTTGGAATTGAAGACTATGAAACCAATCTTGATCTAATGTATTATAAACATTTTGTAGCAATACTTGCCAAGTTAATCCAGTGAGATAAAAATAATGGTAATTTAAATTATTTTCTGTGTATTGTGCTTTGGACAACCACTTTGGTTGGCGCAATCCTGCTGGCCCTGGCGGATTTTCTAGAAACTGAAAATCACTTTTAGTATAATTTTCTATGAAAAAACTTCCCCCTATTTCCAAGTTGCGATTAAAATCAAAGTGCTTTATAGCGGATAGTCCCAAACTGTTATTATCATAGTCATAGTTGACCGTTCCCTCTGGAAAAAATAAAGGTTCTCTAGAAGACCATTTATTTAAACTTAGGGTAAGCCCCCAATTAGTGTTACTAATTCTAGGGATTTTATAAAAAATATTACCACTATGCCGTCGATCATTATTTTGATAGGCGGCACTTAAAAATTGCCCTTTTCCCTGCCAGTTTATATCAGAGAATCCCACTTGAAACCAGATATTTCCTTCAATACCTCCGAAATTAAAAATCGGTAATAAAGTTCTTACTTCTTCTAGGTCAAAAATTAATTTTACCCCTTGGACTGTCGTATCTCTTAAATAGTTTGCATTGCCAATGCCAGGAATATTTTTTAATCTTTGTACGTCCGTTTGTAACAAACTATCAGTAGGGGAATCAATTAATCTTGAATGAATAAATGGTATTAAGTAATTTTCCTGTGTACGTTTCAGTCCTTTAAAGACAACTGTTTGTTGTGCAATCAAAGAAGAAATTAAACAAAAGGAAATGATCCATCCTAAGAATAAATATTTTACTGTCATGTTTGGAAAAAGAATAAAAACTATTAGGCACTTAATTTTAATGATGAAATAAAAAGATTTAAAATAGTATTTGCTACTAGACTTATTTATAAATAAGGAATACATATATGAATTATATATTTTTTGTTAATTTTCCTCAAAAAGTCAGTGCATAGTCTAGCTACGGACTTATTTTTTGGGGAAATTAGCGAAAAAAGATATATAATTCATACATGTGTTTATTATTTATGAACAAGTCTACTGCACACTCTTTGCTCTATTCTAAAGAGTAGAAGGTAGTAAAAAGTACTAATTCGCCTTATTAATTAGTATATCGAGATGGTTTATCTTTTCTAGACTTTCCATTTCCTCGACTTGGAATGTTATACCGTATTCCTAAGTTAAAAGTTGCTGCCGTTCCTCCTGTATCTCGTAAGAATTTGTTAGTGAAATCTGTCACTAATAATTCTAATTCAAAGTTAGGCGTAAACTGATACTTGACACCTGCACCTCCTTGTAGGAAATAATCAAAATTACTTTGCCAAAAAGGAGAATAACCACCGATAGTATACAGGGTTGTTTTAGGATTTGGATTGTAACTAAATATTAAAGTAACTGGTGTCGAAAGACGATTAATACGCCCATCAGCGGAGCTGCCAATATCTTCGATCAGTACATCTAATTCTGTAAATACAGAGAAATTAGTACCTATAGGAAAGTCATTAAAAAATTGAGTATTCCAAGTTGCACCATCCCAATCAATAAAGGGTTGAGTTGCACTACCCGTTAAATCATCTCCAATAGCAAAAACGAAAGAACTTTGTACAGAGAAATTTGTCCATTTTTCAACTGGTGCATATCTGATTTGTGGCCCCAAAGTAGTAATACCTTGTCGAGCACTAATTGCTTCGCTAGAACCCAAAACAGAAAAAGGAGAAGATGGTAATTGATCATTTCTAACTCTTCTATATCGAGTGTTGATACCAATATTGAAGCGATTATTTAAACCATATAAATAACTAGTAGAAGTAGAAAAAAATGTTGATCTATCCGTTAGATTATCTCCATTGCCTGTTTTTTGTGTATATAGATTATTAAAAATTTTAACCTCAAAAGAACCTTTAGGAATAGTAGAAGATACAATATATCTAGAAGCATTATTTCCTCCAGATGTATTGTTTGCTTGAGAACTAGCTGCGGAATCATTTATAGACCAATCATAAGGATAATAAGATACTTTAGAAGATTTTGAAATTGGGCTTGTTCTATATTGATTAATAAACTCAAATATGGCCGTTTTATTACCTCCAAAGTCAGTGCTGTACCATTTGAAAATTTGAGATAATTCTACTTTGTTGTCATTAACTTTAAGGAAGTCAGGATTATTTAAAGCTATTTTAGTTTGTTGGTCCAATTGCGCATCTAGCTTATCTGGTTGGTAAGCGAAGTTAGTAATTGGAGGGCAACCCAAAGCACCGCAAACTAAAACAAAATGTAATCGAGCATCTTTATAAGGCTTTAATAATCGACTTTTTTCTAAACCCGTTAAGGTATAGCTTTCTCCTGCCACACGAACTTGTTTGCCATCAAAAAAACCAGCTATAGACTGTACGGAATTAAGAGGGTATGCTTGTGCAGCGGCATTAATTACGTGTAAGTTATAAGCATTGATATAAAACGCCTTTTTTGTAGCGTCAGTTGTGTTCGATAAATCTGCGTTTTCTACCGTACGGACCAAACCTGCTAATTGCACATTATTTTTAAGTCCAGAATATTTTAATAAGCCATTAGTAACTTCTTTTGATAAGAAAGCTTCTGTATTATCAAAAAATTGTTGATTAATAGTTTGAGCTGTAGTAGTGGTTACTATCAAAAGAGATAGTACTAAAAATTGAAGAAAATTTTTCATAAGTAAATTATTTTTGGGCTAACTAATTAAAAGTCAGCGAATAGTGTGCCGAGTTCTGAATAGTAAAATTAAGTTAAAAGCGTCGTTCTAAAGGGATAATTTTAACTGTTTAAATAACTTCAATATAAAGTTAACTCTTGTGTTCTAAAGCAGACATTAAATTGAGTCTATTTTTAAAAGAATAAAGATTTTAATTTATATTTAAATTTAATTGTTCCAATGCTTTTTCTAGTCGGTATTGTGCAACTATGCCGCCAAATATGGCTTTAATCTCTCCTTTGCTGATTAATAGCAAAACTGGATTTTTTGTAATCATCAATTCGTCTTTGATCAATTGAGCAGCTTTGCCAGTCAATTTTTGGTAGCCTAATTTCTGTCCGTAAGATTCCTGAACACTGCTTACTACATTGTCTAGTAATTGGTTATCTGTACCACAGCGAGCGCAAAGACTTACAAAAACAGGAATTTGTTGTAATTGCAGAATTTTTAGAAGATCTGATAGAGTTGAAATCGCTTGTATGTTTTCCATAAGTATTTATTTTGACTAGTATAATTCAATGGTTATGCCAAACATGAAAATAAATATTTTTTTATATTTAAAAATCTGTTTATCAATTGATTATGTCTTATTTTTGATATTAAAAATAACTTAATTTTTAAAAATAATTACGATATTTCGTATTTTTATGAAAAAATAATTACCTTACTTTAATGAAAAAGAAAGACCTTCAAGTATTATCTTATACTGCGCTCCAAGATTTACCAGAAGCTGTATTATGGTTTGATAAGGCTGCTAATATTTTTGAAGTCAATAAGGTAGCTTGTGAAAATTGGGGTTATACAAGAGAAGAGTTTTTACAACTAACAATTTTTGATGTAAATCCCACTATGAGTTCGAAAATATGGGACGCACATTGGGCCGCTAAGCAAAAAGATTCTTCTACTTTTGAAAGTAGTCATCGGAGAAAAGATGGGGTAGTTTTTCCTGTGGATATAACTGATATTTTCGTTGAATTAGGCGGCGTAACTTATAGTTGTGCGATCGTTCGAAATATTACGGAAAGGAAGGAAGCTAATCGTATTGAACGTTTATCTGATTTTACCATTCAAAAGGCTGGAGATAGTATTTTTTGGATATCCCCAAAAGGATTGATTAAGCAAGTAAATGAAAAGGCTTGTAATCGCTACGGATATACCAAAGAAGAATTTCTTCAAATGAATATTAGAGAATTATATGAAGATGGGGCAGCACTAGATCTAGAGAAGATATGGACTCAACTAAGAGCAGAACGACAAATAGTATTAGAGACGGAGCACTATACGAGAGCTAATAGGAAGGTACCAGTAGAAATAAGCTCTCATTATATTAAATTTGAAGAAATCGAATATGCTTGCTCTATGGTTAGGGATATAGGCGAAAGAAAGCAAAAAGAAGCTGCACTCAGAGGAGCCTTACTAGAAATTAAAGAGCTAAAAGAAAAACTAGAAGCAGAAAACAATTATCTACAAGAAGAAATCGAAGTACAAAATAACTTTGGAGAGATTATAAGTAATAGCCCTAAGTTCCGAGTAGTGCTGGATCAGATAGAACAGGTAGCGGATACTTCTTCTACTGTTTTAATAACGGGAGAAAGCGGTACTGGTAAAGAGTTGATTGCAAGGGCGTTACATCAATTAAGCCGAAGATCGACTCGCCCAATGATTAAAGTGAACTGTACTACTTTGCCTGCTAATTTGATTGAGAGTGAATTATTTGGTCATGAAAAAGGCGCCTTTACAGGTGCTTTATCTAAGAAGTTAGGGAAGTTTGAGTTAGCAGATGGCGGCACTTTATTTTTAGATGAGATCGGAGAAATGCCTATTGACTTGCAGCCT
>JALZWC010000028.1 GCA_023300255.1 Saprospiraceae bacterium
AATAGGCTGTCTTTTACCATGGATCTGCCTAGCGACTCGATAGGTCCATGGTAAAAAACGTCAAGTAGGTTTTTTAAAACCTAGGCGGAATCAAATTTTTAAAATGTCCGTTCAATTGTGCCCTTTCCTTACTCTTTTCCATACTAACCAAGGTCGGTAATAATTTTTTAAGATGGTCATGGGCGAATTCTTGTCGCTCCAATTCTGTAGGTACGACCAATAAAGCATACTCTTGCTCAATATCTAGCCCTATATAATGGGCAATATCATACACCCTAAAAATATTAGCAGATCGTGGGGGCTTTTTTTCAATATCTAATAAATCAAAAAGCTGGACGACTTGAAGTAGAATTGCTTCATTTAAGGAAAGGTCAAAGGTATCATCTAAAGGCAGTCTGGTAATATCTGCACCTGGATATAGTTTATTAGGAGCTTGTGCATAAAACTCTTTCATTTTAAAAGAGCCGATTCCTCTCGTTTTTATATCCATCTCCCCATTTTCTTTCTTATTCTCGATACTTAGTAGTTCCAATTCTGTACCGACTGGCATAATCTTATCTCCAATATAAGCGGGTATTCCAAAGGTGATTTTGTTCTCTTCGCACTCTCTAACTAGTTGCTTATATCTAGCCTCGAAGATATGTAAGTTCAATTTTTCTCCGGGATAGACAACTAATTGTAAAGGAAAAAGTGGAAGAAAGTCAGTCATATATATTTTTATTTAGAATCGAGAGTAGAGAATAGAGAGAGATTTCGTTTACATCCAACGAAATTTGATTACGGTTTAAATGTCGCCCGTCTCTATTCTCTACTCTCGCTTCTCTAGTCTTTTTTACTGATTAAGCCATGCTTTAAAGTGTTTAGCATTGGCGGAACTTACAATAATATCTCTACTTGCTTCTGGTTTTAGATCCACCTTAAAACGACTTTTAGACAAGGTGGTAATCCCATTGAGCGCCTCAAAGTTAGCAATAAAACTACGATTCAGCTTGAAAAAAGGCTTAGGATCTAGGATCTCTTCTAAATCGCTTAATTTATAATCTACAATATAACGAGTACCATCCATTTTAGTTAAGTAAACATATCGATCTTCCCCTTCAAAGTAGGCGATTTGTTCTGTTTTTATACTCATAATGCGCGAGCCTCGATTCACGATAAATCGCTTTTGGTATTCTTTTTTTTCCGCCTTTACAAGATCTTGCAATTGTCCATAATCCATCTTTATAGATTTTGGAAAGGATTTGAATTTTTCTATACTTTGAACTAAGTCTTCTTTATCTATAGGCTTCAATAAATAATCAATGCTATTTACTTTAAATGCTTTTAAAGCGTATTTGTCATAAGCAGTGGTAAAAATGATGGGCGTGGTGACTTCTATTTGATCGAATATTTTAAAACTTAAATCATCCGCTAAATGAATATCCAAGAAAATGAGATCTGTTTCATTTTGTTGGAGCCATTCCACCGTTCTTTTGACAGATTCCAATTTTGCCTGAATCGTTATAGAAGAATCAATTTCTAGCAAGGATGCTTCCAAATTTTCCCGAGCATGTTTTTCATCTTCTACTATTAATACTTTCATTTAAATAGGTTTATCCTTTGTTACTAATACAAATTTTAGACAGACTCTAACAGTTTCAGATTTTATACGTAAACTTGTTTGCATAACGTTATCCGTAACTAGTTTATGCGGATTTGACGTCTTTATTAAAGTAACAAGATTTTCTCGTTCTTTAAATGGAAGAATGTTTATTTATTCTTACATCATTACTATAGAAGTAATTTATGCAGCGTTTAGAATTGCCAGTTTTTTTTAAAAAAAAACAGGGAGTCCTAGGTCAAAATATGGATAATTAATTTCCACAGTTAGAACGTTTATATCATTCTTGTTACGAAACTAATATATATATGAAAAAGAAGCAACTTAATAAGCAATACATCAAGAAAATTAAGAAAAAATTGCGCTCATTACAGGCTTCTTTAGAAGATTTTAAATTTCAAAAGTCGATAGCAAATGATATGCTACAGGAGCAGTTGGAATTGTGGGACGAGCATTTAAAACCTTATGAACAGGTATATGATAGAGCTAAGAAAAAAGTAAAGAATCGGAAAAAAACGATAAGCGTTCTCAAAAAGATAGTAAAGCAATCGAAAAATAAAAAAAAGAAACCTTCTAAAAGTAGAGAATCAGGTAAAAAGAATCCAGTACCTGCGCCAGCAAGATCTGCTTCCCCTGCTATAAAGGAAAATAATTTAAAGAAAATAGAAGGGATAGGCCCGAAAATAGAAGAATTATTAAAAGCTGCGGGTATAAGAACTTTTAGTGATTTAGCGGCTACTCCTGTAAGTAAATTGAAAGAAATACTGAATGCAGCAGGGTCGAGATTTCAAATGCATCAACCTGACACATGGCCAGCACAAGGAGATCTTGCTGCACAAGGCATGTGGCAAGAATTGGAGGAATTGCAGAATAAATTAAATGGCGGAAAATGAGTAGGTGAAGTAATAAGTATAAAGTAATAAGTAGTTACACTACTGGACATTTTAAAGAGTAGGGAACCGAGAGCAGAGAATAGAGACGGTTTTCGTTTAAAAATTAACGAAATTTCATTGTTTCTTAAACGAATTGTGTCTCTACTCTCTGTTCTCTACTCTCTATTCTAAAAAATGTCCAGTAGTATAATAAGTAGTAAGTATGAAGTCGTAAGACGTTGACAACCAATGTTTAAAAAATCATAATGCATTGACCGCAAAATGATAGCAAATGATTTTAATACTGTTTTTACAAGACCGAAGCTGAGCTTCTTATAGTCAATAATTAAACATTTTTTCTACAGACAGGGTCGGAGCGATGCTCTTTTATTATTTCAAAGGGGCATCGCCTCGGCCCTGTATAATTGACACTTACTTTGCGATCATTTTGCGGTCAATGTCATAATGGGCTACTTTATTTTGGCACTTTTACTAGTTAGGCATTGAGA
>JALZWC010000029.1 GCA_023300255.1 Saprospiraceae bacterium
AGCGCATTCTGGCTCAACTTATTTAATTCTCTTCACTTACCGATAAATAATAGAGTGTACTTGAAGGCTATTTTAGATGTAATATTCAAGTAGTAATTTTTTTGATAGATTATTTTAGTATTTACTCTTCTAATTTCTAACAGACAAGAATAATTCTGAAATATTCGATTATTTAGTAATATTTTTTTTATAAAAATTGATACAATTTTAATTAAAATGTTGATTATCAATTGCTTGTGTGACAAGGGTTGAGTTTTATTTTTTGGTACTCCTTTAGCAATAATAAAAGATAAGCTAATTGTTAAAACAAATGAAAGTATCTACTATCTACTACTAAATATTTTTTGAATAGACGAATCAAAAATATAGTATCGTTTATTAAAAATTATAAATGGTGAATAAAAAGAATGATTTCGATCAGTTTTCAACACTTGTCAAAAAAAAAGAAAAGCCAATTATCTTTTTTTTATGCAAGCGAACCTTAGCTACTTATGTTTTCCTTATCCCCATTCTGGAAGATTTGCAAATTAAATATCAGAATAAAATTATCTTTCAAGAAATAAAAAATGAAGTATCTAAAGCCGTTAAGGAACAATATACAATCTACCGGTATCCGACTTTTCTATTTTTTAAAAATGGAAAATTAGTCTATAAATTAGAAGGGTTCGTAAATCGCCAAAAACTCTTTAGTCATGTCAAATTTTTTTTAGAAAAGTCCCTATTGTTATAATGTAAATTGCCTTACCTAAATTTCTTATGAAGAACTTAATAACTATTATTCTAATTTCATTTACTTTTCAGCTATTAGGACAAACAGTTGACAAGCCTATTCTTATCACCGTTAAGCCTATCTCCACTACGGTTGCCCCTAATGGACAATCGGCAGTTGTAATTGATTTTAAAATACCAAAAGGAATATGGCTTGGAGCACAAAACAAAGCTGCAAGAACGCCACCCGCAACAGTCATTTACCCTGTTTCCAATGATAAATTCACTTTTGGAACACCTCTATTCCCAGAGCCTTATACCGAAGGTGTACCTGCAAAAATAGGGGTCACTAAAGTATATAAAGAAGCATTGCGAGTAGTCATTCCTTTTACGGTTGCTGCTAATGTGCCCGATGGAGATTATCCAATTAATTTTAATATTACTTATACACCTGGCTATAACGCAGGAAGGCTTACCACCCATAATAAAGAAATGTATAGTACCACTATTTCCATTTCTAAAAATGCCATTCAGCAAGCAGTAATTCCAGCGCCCAAAAATGGGGAAGTCTCTGATGACTTTATAGTTGCAGCTAAAGAATATGATGTCTCGCCTATTTTTAGATTCATGTTTACCCCACTTAAAGAAGAGACCTTTCTAACGAATAGTCTTCATAGTATTTGGTTAGACCCAAAAAATCATGGTAAAACGGTTCGATTGATGCCTTTCCCTTACGCCTATAGTTCTAATTTTGAAGGGTCAAGTGTAGGCATGGGCTTAACGCTATTTAATTCTACAAGAGAAGGGACAATGACTGGTATGTTTGCTATGTTCGGTTACTCTAATGAATATATTGGTGGGGCTTTTGGCGTTCAGGCGATTAGCTGTCCTGCTGCCTATCATAACTATCAGTTTTTCGCATTTGTTGGAGGAGAGAACTATCATTTTATTTCTCTTCATTACGAAAATTTGACTATAGGTAAAACGGAAAATTTTGGGATTGAACTAACAGCCAATTCTTTGAACGAGCCTCGTAAACGTTTTTATGGATTAGGTGCAACTACAAGAGAAAGCGACGAGACTGTTTATCGAGAAGAAGAACTAGAAGGTATTCTTGATGCCTATTTCCTGCCTGCACAAAGTATTCGAGTCGGCCTTGGTCTTCGATATAGAGACATTGATACGGGGACGTCCATTTCAGATCTTTCGGACGAAGGGCTTCCATTTTTGGTGCAAGAAAACCGATTTGTTGACCTGCTTGGCTTAAATGGTGGGTCGGTACTCGGTACTAGATTCAATCTAATTTACGACCATAGAGACCAAGAATTTTCTCCTTCCAGAGGATTTTATGGCAAAACTACTTTTGAGTATAATAATTTTTTAGACGACGAAACATTTCCTGAAATAGCCGATAATTATTGGACGATAAATTTGGATATGCGTCAATATTTTTCTACCGCTAATCAACGATTAGTTTTTCTTATAAGAAATAGTTGGACGTTTAATTCTGAAGAGAATATTCCTTTTTTTGAAGGCGCTAGTCTTGGAGGGGTTAATACGATGAGAGCCTATGACCCTGATCGATTTATTGGAAAAAATTCTTTATTTGCTAGTATGGAAATGAGAGTTACGCTATTTGATGTAAAAGTATTAGGCTATCCATTGGCAGTTGAAATGGCTGGTTTCGTAGATGCTGGACAAGTTTTTGGTGGGGGTCACGAATTAGGAGATGAGCTAAATGTTGATCCTGGTGTTTCCATAAGAATGATTAATCGACCAAATGTAGGAATGATTTTTAATATAGCAAGTGGAGAAGATGGCGTATATTTTTCTGGAGGCATTGGCTTACCTTTTTAATATGAAGAAAGCATATTTATTTGTACTTATTTTTATTTTCTGTATAAACTATTTGTTGGCACAAGTTGCTACAACTGATGCCAATAGACCAAAAGTAGGTTTGGTTTTAAGTGGAGGTGCAGCCAAAGGCTTTGCCCATATTGGTTTAATAAAAGTATTAGAAGAGGCAGGCATCCAACCCGATTATATTACTGGCGCAAGTATGGGTAGTATCGTAGGAGGGCTTTATGCCTTAGGGCTCGATGCAAAAGAATTAGAACAAATTGCGCTTAGTCAGAATTGGGAATTGATATTAAGTAATAAAATTGATCTTGAAAGTATCAACATCATTGAAAAAAAGAACTTTGATAGCCATTTTCTATCCCTAGATTATCAAGATGGTAAATTCTTGTTTCCACAAGGTCTAATTGATGGGCAGTATATGTCTTTAGTTTTAGCTCGTTTAGCCTGTCCAAGTCATTTTATTGATGACTTTGATGATTTCCCTACTCCTTTTAGATGCGTTGCAGTCAATCTTATAAATGGAGAAGTGGTCGTATTGGACAAAGGATTTCTCGCTCGGGCACAAAGAGCAAGTATGGCTATTCCAAGTATTTTTACCCCCGTTGAGTTAGATGATAAATTACTAGTAGATGGGGGAGTTATTAGAAACCTGCCCGCTCAAGAAGTAATAGACATGGGAGCAGATGTCGTTATCGGTGCTTATGCAGGTGGGGCGCCAGCCAATAAAGACGATATGAAAACGGGTATCGATATTTTGATACAAACTAGCTTTCTATATGGTATCGCAGATTCTGAAGAACAAGCACAATTATGTGATATTTATGTGAATGTGGCAGCCGATTATGATGCTGCTGATTTTGACAAAGTTCAAGAAATTATTAATGCGGGAGAACGAGAAGCACGAGCACATTTACCTGCATTTAAGGCGTTAGCTGATAGGTTAAAAAAATTCCCTTCCCCTCCTCGAAAAGCTCCACTAACTTATCCTGATTCACTCTATATAAAAGATGTAAATACAACTGCTATTGATAAAAATTTAGAGCAATTAGTGCGGAGATCATTAAATATTAATAACCATCAAAAACAAGATTTACGAGCCATTGAAGATGGAATTAATTACGCCTTCGGCACTCAATTTTTTACGAATGTTAACTATTCTCTATCTTCCGATTCAATCGGTGTTACTGTACACGTAGAGGCAGAGAATGTTGCTCCTGCCATTTTAAATTTCGGACTCCATTATAGTAATGCGGAGGATGCCGCTATTATTTTAAAGGCCAATCTTAGAAATGTAATTGGGAATGCTTCTATAATTAGTGGCGGGCTACGGATTTCCCAATCTCCTGCATTGACTGCCAATTACAAACATTATATTGGATATAATCGAAGATTTCTCTATAAGTTAGGTATAACTTTTCAGAAAGTTAATCAAAATACATTTATTCAGAATGGCGATTTAATTCGACCCTATAATCGTCGAAAATGGGAAGGCTTAGGGCAATTATTATGGGTACCGAAGCATAATTTCTTATTTGGTCTGGGGTATAAATGGAATAGTTATGAATTAGAACCCAAATCAGACGAGACCTTAAATTTTGAAAAGTTTAGCACTACCAATAGAGCAATCGAACTATTTTATAAGTCGAACACGCTAGATAGAAATTATTTCCCCAGAAAAGGTATGGAAGTACATTTTGGGACTAGTTGGCATCATGGATTAACTTATAAGGCGGATTATAACGCTCCAGAAGCTATTGATTTTATAAATATTTTAACCCCCGATCAATATACTCGGGCCCACTTGTTTTTATCTAATTATACGAGTCTTAATCCTTCTTTAGTACTGTTTCAACATTTTGGTGTGGGTATCAGCACAGAACCTGTGCTATTTGATAATTTCCAGTTAGGAGGAGATTTTTTCAATCGCGACCAATCCTTACCTTTTGTCGGGTTAAGAGAATACGAGGCCCCTTTTTCAAATGTAGCCAATTTACAGTTGGGACTTCGGTATGCGCTGAATCCAAATTTTTTTCTTACACTTAGAGGAAATATAGCGGCTGGAAATTACGCTACTGATTCTATCCTAGATGATTTTGAGGATAACACGATAGTAGGAGGGGGGCTTTCCATTGAGTATGATTCTTTTTTAGGGCCTATTAGCTTTACGGCAGGTAAAAATAGTTGGAATAACGAATGGCAATATGCTTTAAATATGGGGCATCGATTTAGTTTTTTTTAGCTAAAAGCGCATATATTTGTTTGTGACCTCCCAACCGCTATTCTATTTTCAAATATAGTTTTGGGAGTTGATAGTACGGAAAACTGTTTATTGAAAAAAACTATCCGACATTTTTGTTTTAGATGGGAAAATGAGCATGATCATTTCTGGCAAAATGGCTCAAAGAAAACAACTCTTTAAATTTTTAGATGAAATGGAAACGGCTGGCGAAATTCTTTATGGTGTCCATGTGAATCAAAAAAGTATTATTTCTTGTTATGTTCGGAATAGAGAAGCAAATCATATTCATTTTATTGATGGTGGAGATGGTGGTTATACACAGGCTGCTGTTTTATTGAAGAAGAAAATGAAAATAGATGCTTTTAAAAATACACAATCTTGAAGTATAGATTTGAACTTCCTCCACAAGAGGAAGTATTAAATAATTTTGTCTAGACTACCTGATCGCTGCTAATTATACCATCTAACTATTGAGGATATTTTAAAAAGTAAATCAAATTACTTTTTATTGTTTTTAGTCATTAAAGGAAGAAGTGTTAGTGTCCATACACCTAGTATACCTACAATAAGAAATATTTTTCCTGTAGCACCTAACATCACATGTAATGAAAAATTTTCGACTGTATCAGATAAGCCTAATAAAATAATAGCGGTAATAACAATAAGAACAGGGAGGAAAGTGGGCTTTTTCATAATTTATAAAGATTACTGGTTTAACTTGATATTAAAAACACTTTAACGCATAACATAATTCTAAATACGATGTAAGTTTTTATTTCTTTACATTCGTCGGCACCATAAATTTTATCGATTCCTATTCTAACTACATCCATCCATCCATTTAGTAGAACTAAGTAGTGTGACAATAATACCTTGACATTTAAATCGTTTCTTTTTCCGCTATTTTCTCTTAAAAAGGTACTTTAATAGAATAACTATTAAAGGACTTTTTAAGAAAAACTAGCAAAAAAATAATTCCATTTAAAATTGTTAACTTATTATTGTCACACTACTTAATTACTTATTTTTTTTTTTCCTTTTTCCATAATAGTTCATTACTACAGATAAGGATAGCTATGATCATAGATATTTTAACTAACATGCCCATTAGAATTTGTTGAGTAATACTATTACCTTTTAGATTAAAAAGTATCAAGAAAGAAAAAGATAATGCTAAGAAGAAGATCATTAAACCGCTATTTTTCATCCTATTAGATCTTAGTTAATAATGATTTTCTATGTATAAAATATTACTATAATGCTATTATTGCTCTAACATAAAAGTACTAATATTGTTCAATATGTAATGTTTTTTTTTAGTAATTAACTATTCAGAGTTACTCGATATTCAGATCATTTTGATTTTATTTTTATACTTTTACTATAGCCGATCAGCTGTCCAAAATAAAACCAATTTATTTATGATACTATTGATTAGGAGCTAACTAGTGATCTTGATATTTTTTTTACTGAATGATAACAGTTTGTTTTCTTGTCAACTCTTTAAGTAGTTGGCCAAAAATAACCTAACATTAAAATGGCTTCTTTTCTCGCTATTTGTCTTTAAAAAAGGTCTTACGTAGCTATGCTATGTGCGACTTTTTTAAAAAAACTAGCAAAAAAATAAGCTCATTTAAATTGTTATCTTATTTATGTCCGACTACTTACATACTCAAATTAGTTATAACTTTTGACCTTTTTCTTAAGTTGGAAATTCATTTGGGAATGTTAAAATGAAAACTGATAAACCTTTTAATGTGTTTTTTAAAAGATGCTTATGGAAATGTTGAATTTTAGTACGAATGTAAAAGAATTGCCAGTAAAAGTCTTGCTGAGTATGGAGCCCTTATTTAAGGAGATGGAATTCTATGCTAAAGATGAAAATCATTTTTTTCATAAATCTGGTAAATTAATTCTAGAATATGTGAACAAATTTCCAGAATTGAGAACAGGCATCGAGGATTTTGGTCAATTAGAGAAATACGAGGAGGTATTGAATTTAATGCTCAAGCCTTTATTTCCCGACTTATTAC
>JALZWC010000030.1 GCA_023300255.1 Saprospiraceae bacterium
AAAAAATAAGCATAGCTGGGCTACGGTTCCTTTTTTAGGATTTCTTAGAAGGAAAAAGGGCAGTTTAAAATGGCTAATTTATTCTTTCACTTTGCCTTAACTTATACTAGTAATAGTAATCCATGCCTAAATGCGTAATTAACTCTTCCCCTTTCAAGTATCTAAGGGTATTATTAATCTTCATTAATTGCTTGAATAAATCATGCTGCGGTGGTAAACCTTTCTTAGTTTGAGGCGACTTAAAGAAGAAACCTAACCATTCTTGAATACCACTTAAATTAGATCGACTAGCTAAATCTAATAATAAAGCTAAATCCAAAACAATCGGTGCTGCTAAAATAGAATCCCGACAAAGGAAATCTACTTTAATTTGCATAGGGTAGCCTAACCATCCAGTAATATCAATATTATCCCATCCTTCTTTATTATCTCCTCTAGGTGGGTAATAGTTGATTCGTACTTTATGATAGATATTACCATATAATTCAGGATTCTCTTTTGGCTTTAAGATTTGCTCTATAACGCCTAATTTAGAAACCTCTTTCGTTTTAAAGTTATCTGGATCATCCAAAACAGCACCATCTCTATTTCCTAATATGTTCGTAGAGAACCAACCATTGATACCAAGAGAACGAGCTTTGAATCCAGGTGTAAGGATCGTTTTCATTAAGGTTTGACCTGTCTTGAAATCTTTACCACCGATTGGAACGCCGTTCTTTTTAGCTAACTGCACAAGGGCAGGAACATCCGCAGATAAATTAGGTGCACCATTCGCATAAGGTACGCCCATTTTAATTGCAGCATATGCATAAAGCATACTTGGTGGAATGTTCTCATCATTTTCACGCATGCCTTTTTCTAAGGCTTTGATATTCTTATGACAAGCTGCTTCTTCTATGTATATTTCTGTAGAACCACACCATACCATTACTAAACGAGAGCAACCATTGGTTTTTTTAAATTTTTTGATGTCTTCCATCAAAGCCTTCGCCAAATCCATCTTTGTCTTCGCCTTCTTGACATGTGTACCATCCAAACGTTTGACATAGTTTTTGTCAAAAACAGCCTTCATTGGCTTGATTAACTTTAACTCGTCTTTGACTTGGTCTAGCAAGCTTTTGTCCAATACCTTTGCATGTACTGCCGCCTTATACACATTGTCTTTATAGACATCCCATCCACCAAAGACAATATCATTTAAGTTTGTCAAAGGAACAAATTCCTTAATTTTTGGAGAACGAGCATCTGTTCTTTTTCCCAATCGAATTCTTCCCATTTGGGTATAAGAACCTATTGGTTGAGAAATTCCTTTTCTAACAGCTATTACCCCCGCAATGAAGGTAGTAGCTACGGAACCCATACCGGGTAATAAAACACCAAGTTTTCCTTTAGCCGATTTAATCTTAGCTTTCTTAGCCATTTTTTGTTTACTTTTTTTGCGCATTGTATAACTCACATTAGTCGGGTGTTTGTTACCCAATGCTTAATTATGGAATAATGAATATTCCAAATTCTGTCAGGAGGCTATTGTAGTGAGGAATCGGTCGAGCCGATATACATACACTTAAAGCCATTTATTCTCCAAATACCAGTTTAGGGCTTCTGTTAGACCTTTTTCAAGGTCATAAACGGGCGCAAAGTTAAGATCATTTTTTAAAGGTTGTATGTCACATTGCCAATTTTTAGATTTTATTATTTTTACCTTCTCTAAATTTAGGGGGGGCATCTTACCTGTGAGTCGGCCAAAAGCCTCGTTAATGCCTGCAATTACTTGTACTATAGCGATTGGGATTTTAATACTAATAGGATTTTTACCTAATACTTTTCTGGCAATTCTTCCTAATTCTTGTGTAGGATAATGTTGTCCATCGGATACAAAATAGGCTTTTTGAGCGATTGGAGACAAACTTGCATCCAATATTAGGCGTGTTAAGTCTTTCACATATATAAAAGTCGCTTTTTGGGGCGTTCGGCCAATATGTCCTTCTAATCCTTTATTAAAAGTCTTGAAGAAAATAAATATCTCTTGTTCTCTCGGCCCATATATAGCAGTAGGGCGGAAGATGATATATGGAAAATCAGGTAATGCCTGTAGCCATTGCTCCGTTGCTAATTTACTCTCTCCATAGGTATCTATAGGGTGGGGCGTGTAAGATTCTAATACCACCTCTCCTGGATGGTTATCTGCGGGACCGTAAGAAGCTAAGCTTGATATGTATATAAACTTTTTTAAATTAGGCTGAACTGCTTGCAAAGTCTGAACAAAAGTTTTTGTTAATTCATAATTATACTTAAAAAAACCTTCTTTAGTATCTGCTTTTGTTACCCCTGCACAATGTATGACATAATCAAAGGGATGGTCGGTTAGTTGTTGCTTTAAAGTCTCTTCCTTTCCAAAATCCATTAGGAAGAAATTAATTCGACTATCCGTAAGATAAGCTCTACTACTTGTTTTTCTAATGCCCGCATATACTTCTAAGCCTCGCTCTAAGGCCTCTTCTACTAAAAAACTACCCACAAATCCAGAAGCCCCAGTAATTAGTATTTTTTCCATCTGTTATTATTAGTTAAAAGAAGTCAGACCGTTCTTTCAGAACTATTAGACCAGACCGACAGCCGTCCGAGCGGGCGGGTGTCAGATCGCTGCGCTGTCAGATTTATGATGTGTTCTAAGCATTCAAGCTTATGAAAATAGAAGCGGGCTATTCATCTAAAGGTGGGTGACACTTTTAAAGTGTCACCCACTTTTAGATGAACTTTGTTTAAAAAATTAAATTTCATTAGAGTGTATAAAGAATTGGGGGAACATATATATTAAATCTAAAGAACACAATAAGATGTTGACATTTTTTACCACATAGGTACATAGGCCACATAGTTTTTAGAGAG
>JALZWC010000031.1 GCA_023300255.1 Saprospiraceae bacterium
GAATTATCTTATAGAAGCACCTTTTGATAAATAATTGAAGGGAGTCTATATCAATAATTAGAGTAGCATAAGGCACAGCCTTTGCACCAACATTTCAAGTATTCAGTCCTAGTCTAACTTTCTACCATATCTATCTCATAAACCCGATTAGTAAAAAACTATTCCTCCCAAGAATAGCAAACGTTGACAACATGACCAAAACCCATTTAAACACCTTAAAAGCATGCCTTTTATTAAGCAGTATGCTCCTTCCCTTATTAATTTTCTCTCAGAATGGTCAGTCAAAATCAGATTTACCTGAAAGTTTAGCTAAATGGTCTACTAAAGATAGTCGGCCAAATTATCTGAAACTCCAAAAAGAGGCCAAGTTTAAGCAAAAAGATCTATTAACCCTGTTAAACGAAGGGAAAAAAGGGAAAGAAAGAAGTGTTTTTAATTTAAAAAAATCCAAAAAAGGGAAGAATAATAAAACGCGCCATATTTATGAGCAGACTTATCTAGGTATTCCAGTTGAGAATCATCACTGGATTCTTCATGAACAAGAACAATATATAGTCCTAGCACAAGGTCAGTTTGCAAAAACTACCGAGAATCAAGATGCCACTCCTGTATTAAGTGCAGCCCAAGCAAGAGACATTGCATTAGAAAATGCAAATGCCTCAGAATACGCTTGGCAAATTCCTGCATTAGAACAAACGCTTCAAGATGCACTCAATGATCCTACCGCTACTTATTATCCAACTGGAGAATTAGTTTGGTTCGCTCCAGAACAAGGTCAATCAGTAGAACTTGTCTATAAATTTGATATTTACGCGCTTGACCCAGCCACAAGAAAAAATTACTTTATTAGTGCTAAAACAGGGCAGCTGATTAAAACAATAGATTTAATAAATGCCAGTTGCTTTGCGCATAAGCATGGTCCTAATGAGACTTGTACGGAAACGCTTCCCAAAGCAGCTAATTTTTCCCCTGCTGCGGGTACAGGTATCGCAAGATATATTGATTTTAATAATGGAATAGTAGATATCTCTACTGACTTTGATGGTACGAACTATAGTCTAGATTATACAAGTCCTGAAATAAATATTCGGACTCAAAGCGCCAATAATCAATGGAACTATAGTTTACTAACAGACTATTATGATGCGGATAATTTTTGGGACACGCTCCCTATCGCTATTAGTGCGCATTGGGGATCAGAACAAGTCTACAAATACTTTCTCCAAGCACACGGTAGAGATAGTTATGATGGAGAAGGTAGCCCTATCATTAATATAGTCAACTATGGCCAGAATTATCCAAATGCCTTTTGGGATGGAGAAAAGATGACTTATGGGGATGGAGACGGTACTCAATTTGGATCTTTTACTTCCTTGGATATTATAGGACATGAAATAGCACATGGTGTAACGGAAACAAGTGTAGTCAATGGATTGACCTATCAAGATGAATCTGGTGCATTAAATGAATCTTTTAGTGATATTTTTGGCAGTGTCATTGAGTTTTATGTTTTTGATGAATTAGGCGCACCAGAAGATGCTAATTGGATGGTCGGCGAAGATTTTGACTTAGCAAATAGCATGGGACTTAGAGATATGGCAGACCCGCATACCTTGGCACACCCTAAAGCCTATCTTGGACAATATTGGTATGATATAGTAGGTGACAATGGTGGTGTCCATACTAATAGTAGTGTCCAGAATCACTGGTTTTATTTGCTTTGTGAAGGAGGCAGTGGGACCAATGAATTTGGGTATGAATATAATGTTGCTCCTGTAGGAATAGAAATAGCAACAAATATAGTTTACCATAATTTGACCACTTATATCACTTCTAATAGTACGTATTTAGATGCGAAAGATGGTTCCTTAGATGCTGCCACAGATTTGTATGCCAATGATATAACTATATATAATGCTGTGCAAGAGGCTTGGTGTGCAGTAGGAATCGGTACAGGTTGTGGTCCTAGTATAGAAATCAACAATCCTATTTTAGCGGAGATGGTTACTTCTGGTTCTAGTTATGAGGTGGTTTGGAATAGTCCACTAGTAACGCCTACCTCTAAAGTAAAAATCGAATATACAACAGAAGAAGGCACCCATCCAGTTTGGAATTTTATAGCAGACAATGTCTCCAATACAGGGACCTATGATTGGGCCGTTCCAAACGAGTATAGTGGTACTGTTCGGATTCGAGTAACCGATGACGGCGACCCTTCCATAGGACGTATAAGCAATAGTGATTTGTTAGGATTGAGTGAAGTATTTGAAATAGCCCCTTGTATCAGTTTGGTGACTTTTGATAGTCCAAGTTTAATAAACGTTGGAACTGCTGCCGATCTCCTTGGAACAGTTGATGGTGCCACTTATGAATGGAAAATAGATGGGCAAGTTATCGGCAATAGTAAAGACCTTACGCATACCTTTACGATACCTGGTATTTATGAAATTACTTATATCGTTACGAATACAGCTGGTAGCTGTGTTAATGAAGATACGAAACGACTATATGTTGTAGAGGACAATTCTAATGGCTTTTCTGTTCAAGTAGCAGGTCCTAATATAGGAGGAGGTCGAGCATACGCCCAAGAAATTATTGAAACAAGCGATGGAGGTTATATATTTATTAGTTTGTTTTCGCCATTGGTTTTCAAAGTAGATGCGCTTGGAAATGAAGTATGGTCTTCTGTTAGTTTGCCAAGTCCTGACTATCCAAATTATAAAGTAGCTGCTACGGAAAAAAGTGATGGCAATATACTAATCGTGATGGGTAAAAAAGAAAGCAACAGTGCCAATCATAATTTATTAGTAATAGAAGTAGATGGTACTAACGGAAGTATTGTAAATAGTGCAGGTAAACAGTTAGCTGCTGGTGGAATCTTGATTCCTTATAAAATAATCGCTACTGATACAAGTTATTTGATTGGAGGAGGTTATCAAAATGGAAGCGAGAAAAACATTTTTCTAGTTCAATTAGATCCATCTGATTTAAGCATACAAAATCAATTATGGGTTGGCGATGATAACCGATCTGATTTTTTCGGTGATATTATTCCTACGAAAGCAAATGGTGGATATATGCTAGGTTGGATTCAATCAGGCACCAATCCTCAGCACTTTGCGCTGATGAAGCTAGATGAAAACTTGCAGCTAGAATGGAAGGAAGGATTGGCTAATTATAAGTTTTCTCCAGGAAGTAGATCTCGTATGCAGTTAAAGGAAATTCCTAATTGTGAGGGCTACATGATATTGGCAGATGGGGACGAATATGCCAATAGTGCTTTACTCAAAGTGAATACGCTGGGCAATGTTTCTTGGGTAAAAAGATATAATACCCCTGATGCCTTCAATGGCCAATTGATTTCTTTTCAAGACATGGTCGGCGATGGAAATAATGGCGTAACAATGTTAGGGATTAACGCGACTACCTTAAACTCTAATGCCTATCCAGAATCTGTAGATTATCAACTAATTAATGTTGGTTTTGATGGACAATCAAATTGGACAAGAAAGATAACTGGATTAGATCTAAAATTACCAAGTGCTCCAAACTATAATTTAATTGTTACTAAAATACTATTAGCTGCTGATGGTGGGTATCTTGCTGCTATACCAGGTGGTGATGGTGGAGAAACGCATTTGATCAAAACCGATTCTATGGGAATTGATTGTTGTGTGATGGCAAATACCAATATAGAAGAAGAAGATATTACGTCCTCTTTTTATGTTGATTTGAGTATTAATACGATGCTATCTGCTCCACCTGTAATTGCTAGCGCCGCAGATTATTCTTTTAATATTGGCGCACCAATTACGATCATTTTCCCACCGAAATGTGCCATAGAAAAGAATTCGGTCATTGCTGCTTTTAAACTAAAAGACCCTACCATACCGATCAATACTACTCCTGAAATCACGGATATTTCTAGAGATGCTTCTGAATATATTTGGCGAGTAGATGGAACTCAAGTACCATTTCCATTGCCTGATTTCACAAGTACAGGTATTTATAAAATCACCTTAGAAGCCATTGGTGCAACTAGCAGTAGTTTCAGCTCCACCATTCTTGAAGTAGTGGATAATAACAATTGTGAATTGCCTTGTGATTTAGTAAAAATTCAAGCACGTCCGATAGATGCTTCTTGTCCTAATACCGATGATGGAGAACTATATGCAGAGGTAAGTTCTGCTATCGGTAGAACTTTCCGTTTCGATTTATATGATGATGCAGGTAATTTTATTAGTACGCAGAACAATGGCCATTTTAGAAATTTAGCTACTGGCGATTATCAAATGATCGCTGTCTCCGATAACGATGAAACCTGTCAACTAGATTTAGGAATACTTCAATTAATTCCTAAAGCGGATACAAATCCTCCACAGGTCTATTGTCAAAACGAAGCAGTAGATGTTGCCTTTGTTCATGCTGCTATAGGCCTTCCTTGGAGTCATCCTAATTACACCATTGAAATGAATGCTGCTTTTGGACAGGATTGGCATGAGTTAATATATGAAGATGTAGATCCTAGCAAATTATTCTCTGACAGTTATAATTATATTTATTTAGAAGGAACGAATAACAATGCCAATGAAATGGAAGACTTCCTGACGACCAATCAACAACTGATGGAAGATTGGGTAGCTGCAGGTAATTCCTTATTTCTAAATGCTGGACCTAGTGAGGGGGATGGAATGTCCTTTGGGTTTGGTGGCGTCAATTTGGTAAGAGGCAATTATGAAAGTGCTATTGCGATGGACCCCACATTCCCGATTTTCACGGGCCCTCGTACCCCTACGCTTACCTCCATGACCGATGTACCCTATAGTTTGGGTGCGGTAATAATTCCAGCGAATATGGACACCACCAGAGTTTTAGCGGCTACCAATGGAACAGATTTAGTAGTAGTTGCTAATTGGGGGGACGGTCAAGTACTCTTCGGTGGATTGAATTTAACAGGCTTTGGTGCGCCAAGTACTGCTAAATCTAATGTTAAAATTAATATGCACCACTACCTTAGTAGTGCCGCTATTCCTACCTTAAATTCTCCAATCGAGATTACTTTAAATAGCGATCATCAGTATATCTTATCTATTGCTGATTTAAGTTTAGGGGCAGTTGACGATTGTGGCCTTCAAAGTGTTGCTATAGATAAATCAGTTTTTACTTGCGCAGATATAGGCATTCAAGATATAACACTAACCGCAACAGATGAGGCCAATAACCAAGGAATATGTGCAACAAAAATAGAAGTTGTTGCTCTAGATCCAATGGAAATAGATACGAGTATTTGCCAAGGGGATCTATATTTATTTGGTGGCGAAAATCTATCAGTTAGTGGTGTCTATTCAGATACCCTAATGAATACACTTGGATGTGATAGTATAATCCTATTGAATTTAATTGTTACAGATACCTCACAAACACAATTAGATACTTCTATTTGCCAAGGTGACTTTTTTACTTTTAATGGGCAAGACCTAATAGTTACTGGTATTTATCGAGATACGCTACAAAACGTGGCCCAATGTGATAGTTTCCTTGTTTTAAACTTAATGGTTCACGATACTTCTCAAATACTTATTGATACTGCTATTTGTCAAGGTGACTTTTTTACTTTTAATGACCAGGACCTAACAAGCGCTGGCATTTACAGAGATACTTTACAAAACGCCACACAATGTGATAGTTTTCTTGTATTGAACTTAACGATACTCGGTACTTCTCAAACATTTATTGATACTACTATTTGTCAAGGCGAATTCTTTACTTTTGATGGGCAAGACTTAACAAGCACTGGCACCTATACAGATACCTTATTAAATGCCGTACAATGTGATAGTATTATCACTTTAGCTTTAACGGTAAACCCTACTTCTGAAAATCAAATTGAGGCTACTATTTGCCAAGGAAATTCTTACTCCTTTAAAGGGCAGGAATTAACCACTACTGGTATCTATAGAGATACCTTACTCAATGCCGTTCTATGTGATAGTTTTGTAATTTTAGATTTAACTGTTAGTGATCAAATTGAAACAGAAATATCAGAAACGATCTGCCAAGGTGTAGGCTTCTCTTTTAACGATCAAACATTAACTACTGCTGGAATTTATCGAGATACACTTCCGAGTGTTGCTTTATGTGACAGTATTATTATTTTAGATTTAACCGTAAACGCTACTTCTGAAAGCCAAATTGACACGACTATTTGCCAAAGCGATTCTTATTCTTTTAATGGGCAAATATTGACTGCTACTGGTATCTATACAGACACCTTACAAAATGCCGTTCTATGTGATAGTATTATCATTTTAGATTTAACCGTAAATGCTACTTCTGAAAGTCAAATTGATATGGCTATTTGTCAAGGTGATTCTTATTCTTTTAATGGACAAATATTAACTGCCTCTGGTATCTATACCGATACTTTACAAAATGCCGTTCTATGTGATAGTATTATTATTTTGGATTTAACCGTAAACCCTACTCCTGAAAATCAAATTAAGGCTACTATTTGCCAAGGAAATTCTTACTCCTTTAAAGGGCAAGAATTAACGACTACTGGTATCTATAGAGATACCTTACTCAATGCCGTTCTATGTGATAGTTTTGTAATTTTAGATTTAAC
>JALZWC010000032.1 GCA_023300255.1 Saprospiraceae bacterium
TCGTTTACAAACAACGAAATTTGGTCATTTTTTAAGCGAAATTTATCTCTATTCTCTGCTCTCTATTCTCTGCTCTTTTCTTATGTATAGTAGTATGTTCACAACTCAGAGAGTTGTGTTACAGTCCTGCCCCTAGAGATAAGTGTAACACAACTCTCTGAGTTGTGCTGTATTCTAACACTTTTCAAGCTGACGATCGGTCTACTTTATTTATTTTCCTTCACTAAGTGAAGAGAACAAAAAAATCGTATAGCAAAGTTTGCGGGTTTGCCGCAAACCCTTTCTATTTCTTCAAGTCGCAGAGCGATCCACATTATATCTATGTTTATCTACAAATACCCATTCCGCGTAAGCATTTCCCCCAAATCATTCGCAATACTCTCATTCACCTCTAGCATGCCATCTATTTGTCTTTTTAAGATACCAATACTAATAAATCGCTGTAAAACATGGCTATATTTTTCCTTAAAAGAAACACCAAATAATCGACGCAAACGATATTCATTCGTTCTTTTTTCTTTAAAAATAGTTGCTAATAATAGCGACCCATTGGGACTCAAAAATTGAGGTAAAGGATAACAGATTACGTGGTCATGAGTGACTTTTTCCTCCTCACTTTTTCTAATAGAAGCCGCCCAAAGATTTAAGGCATCTCCTATATTTCCTTTGGCAGCACTACAAACAGCCGCACTCATTTTAGTGAATACTACTGGTTCCACTTCTCCTTCGCTATCCACTAATATTTTATGCGTCGCTCCATGCCTAATTAAAATAGCTTGTTGGATTTCGGCCACACTCATATTATCCAATCGAATAACCGCTTGAAAAGACTCTTTTAGCAAATGTGTTTTCTGCAAGTGTTCCTCTAACCATTTACTCATCGATACAATATAGAACAGTTGAGTTCCATGCTGATCCATATGTTCCTGCAAATGCCGAATATTTTGACCTAAAGAAATAGTTGGATCTTGCCACAATTCCAAATCGTCTATCCATACTAAAGTCCTAGTTTTGAGTGCATTCTTTTTAATAAAATTTAAGGCTTCTTTTAAGTCAGTTGTCGTCGTCCATTTTCTTCCATCCGTTTCCAAATGCGAATTAGGTACTAAGCGGATCGTTTTTCTAGGAAAATATCTATTCGCTATTACATCTCCAAATAGCGATTTTCCAGATAAACGGCTACCACTTAACAATACCGTACCCCTATAACCCAATTCCCATTGATCAATCAAATTATGAATACGTTGTAATTCTTGCTCTCGACCGACCCAAAAAGACTCTCCAATATATCCTTTGGTTTGAAAAATACTAGTATATTGATTATTATCTGTCCGCACATTTCGATCCTCTATTGTCCGAACAATTTTTTCAGAATCACTTAAGGTTTCTTGCTCTGACACCTTATCTCTAAACCGCTTAAGCACACTTCCAGGCCTACTTAATTGAGTACGCGCTTTTTTCAAAAACTTATTTTCCCCTAAACTATATTGACTTAAAGTTGATTGAAGAGAGACAGATAAGAAAGCTTTTTCGGTATTATAAATACTGGATAAAGTAAACGAATCCTCTATTCGCTGATCAATTATCTGCTCTAATTCTTTAATATTTGTCATCCAATTGTCTACCTTCTTAATCATTGCCTCCAAAGGCTGACAGTAACTCTTTTTTTCAAAGTTAGTAGAAGTTCCCTCTTCCAATTCATTAGACAATAAGATGGCTCTGTTTCTTACATTAACCAGAGACATCTTCATATTATGTTCTGCTCCTTCTGTCAATTCCCATATTTCATACAATACGGGGACAATTTCTGAATCTAACCATTGTCGAGCATTCTTTTTGAAGTTAGCTTCTTTATATTGAACCATTCCACCATTGGTATCTATTGGCACCTGCATTTTAGCCGCTAGATTAGCAATGCTTGAATCTAAGTCTTCGGAAAAAACGGTAAAATGTCTAGGTATACTAATTGTATTCTCTAACTCTTCTAAGCGAACGGCTACTTTACCTGGTTTGGATTCAATATGCTCTTCAATGAATTGCTTACTGTCTGTAGAAAGGACTCGCAGTTGATCTAGTTCGTGCTCACAAGAAGAGATCGTTTCTTTTATTAATTGTCTGATTTCATGAAATCCTTTAGCCGTATTCTGAAGGCCGTTCTGCTGGATTTCTGCATTTTTACATTGTTTAGCAATTTGTTCAAATTGCGCTTGGTACATCGACCAAGGATTTTGTTGAAACTGCCATTTCTTGATCTGTTGGAGATTTTTCTTATCCCCTTTTTTAAAGTTTGCTAAGGATTGATCGTAAAATGCCTTTAAGTCTTCACTAGCATTTCTTAAAATTTCTTTAGATGCTACTTGTAGTTTGCTTAAATTCCCCTTACTCACCTTTCCATCTAATTCCATTAATACCGCCTTCTGCTCTTGGAGCAGTATATCTCTCCATAAAAGCAGATACCCTTTCGCTTCTTCTAACCAGACATAACTGATCACATTCGCCCCCAGTAGAGAGGCATCATTAGCAGGCGATGTAGTATTTTCTAAGAAATCAGCTGTTGTACGCCCTACTTTCGCTATAGCTTCCGCTAAGGTCGTAGCCCCGTCAGCTAATGCCGCCTCGTATGCTTCAAAGGTTTCTGCTGTTACTACCTTTTGCAATGTACCTTCCAAAATGGAATTAAACTGCTCTGTTAACTGGGAACTATCATACGTAGAAACTGTTGCCATTATTGATTTTTAGTTAGTACTAACTTTTATTTAGAAGTTGTTAAGTAGTCGGGTAAATTTAGAAACTAGACTTGCCCGCTGCGCAGTCGAGCGGGTTTTTTCGATAGTTTTCCCTGCCTGCGTTCCTTAGAAGGCGGGTTAAAAAATCAGTGCATAGCCTAGCTATGGACTTATTTTTTAGAGGAAAATATCAGAAAAAGATATTTTCAGAAGGGTGTTTCTTAAAAGGTAACAAGTCTAATGCTCTTTATGCTTTATTGCCCTTTATCAGCGGCGATCGCCACAAATATACAAAAGTCAGCAAAATAGTAGCTTCCTTGACAGATCATGTAGATATATTAGGCTGAATATTTTATACACTACTGGACATTTTCAGAAGTCAGAGGTCAGATCGTCTTTCCCGCTTAGCGGCCCGACAGGTTCAAGACTGTCAGATTTTAGACGTAATACGCTGATAGCGTGTCGTTTATGACAGCCGCAAGTGATCTGACAGCGTAGCGATCTGACCTCTGACTTCTAAATGTCCAGTAGTGTAAAGAACTTATCCTATCAAGTAATAAGTCGATCATTCTTATCGTTTAATACATGTAAAATAAAGTAATTCAATTGACTTATTAGATGGAGCCAAAAGCATTAAAAGTGTCTCACAGATGCAAAATAAAGTAATATAGTTGTCTTAATAAAAAAGGAGGACTAAATTTGCTGTGTTTAGACAAACACTTGTTTAATTCCAAAGCTCCACAAAAGTACCTTTACCATCCATCAGTATTAGGCAAAGTGTAAGAATAAATTAGCCATTTTAAACTGCCCTTTTTCCTTCTAAGAAATCCTAAAAAAAGAACCATAGCCCAGCTATGCTTAGTTTTT
>JALZWC010000033.1 GCA_023300255.1 Saprospiraceae bacterium
TTAATTAAACGGGTAAATTTAGGAATAAGGTTTTTTCGTGTAAGGAATTGAAAAAATCAATGCATAGCAGGGCTACGGACTTATTTTTTTGGTTTCTTACACGGAAAAAGATATTTATAAATTACCCGTTTAATTGATTCGACCTACTTAACTGTTGCTTATGTTGATAACTATTGCTTATTACACTTGTTACCCTTTAATAAACAACTATTTCGTCGTTCCTTACACTCTAATCTCGTTTCTCTACGCTAAAATTTACAACAAGCGCTAATGCAAATAATAGTTTATAGTACTTTATTAAAAAAGAAAGATATTCCATTTGTTCAAGATTTTTTTGATCTGCTTCATGAAGAAGGAGTGAATGCCTATGTTTATAAACCTTATTTGGAACAGTTGGCTGGCGCGATTGAATTAAAGCAAGATGTTGGGGAATTTGATGGGTATGTAGATTTTCAGTTAGGAAAGCATTTCGACTGCGTGATTACATTAGGAGGGGATGGAACAATCTTAGCGGCAGCCACGGCAGTAAGAGATAGTAATGTGCCAATTATGGGCATAAATTTAGGACGGCTTGGATTTTTGTCGAGTATAGAAAAGAAGCGAATACAAGAAGCTATTCAATTGTTAAAGAAAGGGCGGTTTATTTTAGATGAGCGATATTTGTTGAGTTTAGATTCCAATCAGCCCCTTTTTGGAGAGATGCCTTTTGCTTTGAATGATTGCACCTTATTGAAGCGAGATACCTCTTCTATGATAACGATCCATACTTATATAAATGGTTCTTATTTAAATACTTATTGGGCGGATGGTGTAATTATAGCCACTCCAACAGGTTCTACTGGTTATTCTTTGAGTTGTGGCGGGCCTATTATTTTTCCTCGGTCAGAGAATTTTGTGATTACTCCTGTAGCGCCTCATAATTTAAACGCTAGACCAGTGGTTATTTCAGATAATTCTGTGGTGTCTTTTGAGATAGAAGGGCGGGCGGAAAATTTTCTATGTACCTTGGATTCCAGATTTGAAGTGATTACTTCTCTTCATCAGTTGGCTGTTCGTAAATGTGATTTCTCTATTAAATTTATACAATTACCTGGCACTGATTTTCCTAAGACGATTCGGAATAAATTAGCTTGGGGGAAGGATTCCCGGAACTAGAGGGGAGTAGTTTTAGGAGTTGAAATTTAGAACAGGGAGGCACGTAGAATAATTTTGCGCTGCATTTTTTTGCAATGCTCTTTTCTGTACTACAGAAAAGAATTTAACTCAGTGCCTCCGTGTTCTAAAAAAGCTTTCGTATCTCCTTAGTCGATTTCGGAAATTAACTCAGGAGTAGATGCAGCTTTCTTTGTTCCATACTCAATCACATCAATTGTCTCATAAAAGCTATTTAAATAATTGATCATCTTTCTTCTATCCACCATTCTTAATAATTTGAAATTTTTCACTAACTCCTTGATACCTGACTGCTTAGTTTTATAAAAATCTAAGGTAGTATCTAAGCCCGCTAAGTCTCCTTCGAAGCCTATATATATTCTATCTTGGATAGAAGACATAGCATAATTAGCATTTGGCATAGCATACGAAGCATCCACTAAACCAGAGAAATCAAAATCGTAAGGTATTACTAATACCTTTCCGTCTTTAGTGACCATTTTTACATTTCTGCAAGCCGCGATATCCCAATCACTATTACCAATCATATATTGGAAAACAGTAGTTTTGTAAAAGGCAGCTTGATTAAAAGCTTCTTTCTTTAAGCTTCTTTTTTGCGCTGCTTTTTCCACTCCTAATCTATTTCTCATCTCTGCCGTATCTTCAATCAAAAAACCCCACTGATTGAATTTTTTACCACTATTAGTGTCTTTATAAGTGATCTTTAATAGCTGCACTTTAAAGCTTTCAGGCGTAACTTCGTTATATATTTTATAAGCCAAATATTCTTTTAAGACAGCTGCCTTACTATTTTCGTCTCCTTCCATGCATTGAGTGACTAATTTCATATCATCGAATTTAGCCAAGCCTGCTTCTTCCAATTTCTTTTTCTTAAAATTTAATTTCATTGGAGGCATTCCAGTGCAACGCATTCTTCTATAATTTCCTCTAAGCGTTACTTCTATGTTCCATAGTTGCTCTGCTCCATTTGCGTCTTCAAATTTTAAGGAAACCAATTGGCCTTCTGCACTTCTGCGACTCGTTCTTAATGTCTCAAAGTCTCCTTCTAGTGTTACCTCTAACACTTCTTGATGATTCATTAAATCAAAAATACTAGTAGGATTAGCAGCGATACCTGCAGTCTGCATTAAACAGGCACATAATAAGCCTAGGATGGAGACCCAAGTCTTTGTATTGCCGAATAATTTAGAATTTACTTTAATCATCTTTGCTAGATTTAGAATTTTTTTTAGTATGAGAACACAAAGATCATCCTATTAAGAAGCTTAAAATAGGTAAAAAGAAGACACAGAATGGTAAAAATGGGACAAAATCTATTTATTTAGATATTGTGCTACAAACGTTTGTTTTTCGTTAAATTTTAAGAATGAAAACATTAAGTGCTTTTTTAAAAATTTTATTCTATAAAAAATACTAATTATGGTTTGTTATGAAATTTTATTCTGTTTTTTAGACTAAAACAATTAGGGGAAGATGATTTACTGGTTTTGTTAGTGTATTATGTACACAATGTTAAATAATGGTAAATTACGGACAATTGTTTTTTGTTTAAACAATAAAGGCTTCAAAGATGCAATTATCTTTGAAGCCTCATTGAGATTTTAGAAAGTATTAGATTTGTAGATCAATAATTTCGATAGTACCGCTCTAAAAAATCAAGCGTTTGGTCATAGATTGGAATCGTAACCTCTGTAAATAGTTCTTCTGCACGAGGTTGTTGCGGTGGATTTCTTTGGTTCATACAAGCAGTATCTCCATTATCTAATGCTCTAGTATCTCCTGTGAAATACCCCCACTCCGCTGTATAAACATGACTGCCATCAAATCGTTCTCGTTCTTCCCGTCTTTGGTTGTCTCGGCTAATAATTTCTAAATCCATTCTACCAGAAGAAGAAATTTCTCTTGTGAAACAATGTACTTCTGCTTCGACAATAATAGGCGTCGTAAAAGTACTATCACCAACTGTTACTACTTGGGTCGCCACATTATCTTTTGATCTTGTAAAAACTTGCTCTCGATCTTGGGTATTGCCCATGACGAAATCATAAAAACGCATTTCTACAATATGGTCGACCTCTTCAAACGGTATGTTATATCTATTAGATGGGCCAACAAATTGAACAAATTCTTCATTGTTACTGCGCTGTAATTCTTCTACTAATTCCGCTTCAAAATTTAAGACATTCAATTCATATCGGAAACTTGGAATCTGAATAGGAGCAATTCCTACAAACAAGGTAGCCATTTCTCTTGCTTCTTCTAATCTAATATTTGTGTCCTTATAAGTATCTTGTCGTTTTAAGATAAATTCAAAATGATCGTAGGCTTTTCTAGCATTCTCTCTATCTCGACCTGCTAATAAATCCATTCCTGCATTGTATCTAGCTTCTAAGACTTTTTCTTTGGCTTCATAAATCTCTCTACTATAAGACTGTGCATCGACAGCTCTTCGAGCTGTGTTGATCGCACGGATTTGAGTATATGCCTCTTCCATTGTTTCATACTTACCTTGAATTTTTTCCCATCTAAACGGATCTCGATTTTGCTTAAGGTCCGTAATCTCGCGTTCATAATCATCTATAAATAATGGATAAGCAGCCTTTAATATTTTTTTTGACTTAGCGTCATTTGGTTTTTTCTTCAATTTACTTAATGCTTTCCATACAGCATCTTTATGATTGCCTTTGTCCAATGCTTTTTCAGCAGTCACACAAGATAGCATCAATAGTAAAGGGAATAAATAAGGAATGATTGATTTTGCCATGATTGTGGTTTTTAAGTTGGTAATGGTTTATTTAAAGATACCTGTTTTGAAAAACAAACCTATTAAAGGATGGGTATTTAACCGTGTTTTAAAAGATTTGATAGCTATTCTTGAAGGAAACGTTAAGGTATTAGTATAGTAATTTAGTTATCCCATTTCTAATGTTACATAGCTTTTAAAATAGACGTTAAAATAAACAAAATTTTGTTTCAAACCTCAATGGTTCTATTTTTGGAAACTTTTACAAATGGAAGCTGTTAATTAATATTAAAACTCGAACTAAATAATACGACCTATATGAAGCGATTTTTTACTCCTTTTCTATTACTGATTTGCTTGTCATTACAAGCGCAAGAAACAGAAGAAAAATTAGTAGTCCAACCTATTTTAGCCATGCAGTTATGGTCGACCTATACAGAAGGACAACAACTATATAATACTGATAACCAAGAATTTGAGTCAGTAGATGATCGGTTAAATTTTTTATTACATAGAACGAGATTTGGAGCAAAAGGAAGCTATGATAATCGTTGGACATATGATTTTACAGGTTCGCTAGATTTTGTAGGACAGGATGGGTTGTCGGGTACTGTTGGAGGAGCTAATAATGGGGCATCGCCAAGGTTTAGAATATGGAATGCATTCATCCAACACAAAGTGCTTCCTAAATCAGAGCATTTGTATATAACTTTTGGTTATCAACCAGCAGAATTGAGTAGAGAAAATATTACTAGCCCCTTTACAGTTTCTTCTTTTGAAAAAGCATGGTCGCAAAATTATATTCGACGACATGTTGTTGGTACGGGCCCAGGAAGATCTGTAGGTATGAATGTCGGTGGTTTTGTAAAAGGAGTAGAAGATCAAAAAATTGCTTTCAATTATGATTTAGGTATTTATAATCCTCGTTTTACAGCGTTTAGTGGAATTTCGACGGGACGACAAACTGCTCCTTTATTAACTGGACGGGTAGGTATTCATATAGGTGATCCAGAATATAGCAAATATTCGAGAGGGCATAAATTTAATTATAAGGGAATGAGAAATGGAGTGACACTTTCTGTGTCTGGTAGCCATAATGGAGCAAATAATTTATGGGATAACAATCAATCCTATGGCTTTGATTTGTTAGCCAATTATGGCCCTTTTAATATAGCAGGAGAGTGGATGAAATTAACGCGAGAACTAGGAGATGTTGAATCAACTGCCGCAACTGGATTTCTAAAACTAGGCTATCATACGACTTTAAAAAATACTAGAGTTTTTGAACCCGTTATTACTTATTCTTTTTTAGCTGGACCTACTTCCCAAGGTGACCAAGAGGCTGCTCAAGCGCTCGGAACTTTTTCTGGAACAGAAAATTATTTGGAATTAACGATGAATTATTATGTATCCCCTAAAGCTCGATTAAGTTTGTCTTATACTTTTAGAGATGGAGATTCGGGTGATCTTGATCCTTCTGTTGTCAATAATAATTATTTTCAACAAGATGGAGTTGGTACGATAGCGCGAGGCGATTACTTGGGGATCGGACTGTTGTTTAATGTCTATGGGAAATAAGGGTTTGTATTTAAAATAACCAGTTGTAGTTTACATGTTCAACATGTAAACTACAACGAACTTACTTAGTGTTAAGTCAAGTTATATTTGACTAGTTAAGCAATAGATTTCCATTGCAAATAATTTAAAGCTCAACTGATTAGGTTTGAATAAATTAGTAAAGGTAGTCTATTAAGATTAACGGAAAAGCGCTCCCCCTTGGGGGTTGGGGGTAATCGTAA